>CAKZIH010000177.1 GCA_936931335.1 uncultured Nostocoides sp.
GCCCAAGCCCGGGCCGCGGGGCGGGCCCCGGAAGCGGCATACGACCATCCCGCGGCGGCCATCGCCGCGGGGCTGGCCGCGCATGTCGCGCTCGGGCAGTTGGACGGGGCGGGCGGGCCGTCCGGTCTGGCCTGGGAAGTCGCCGCCGCCGGGCCAACCCTGCGTCAGCATCGGTGGCCGACGCACCCCCTCTGTCCTCGGTGTTTTCCGGCGACTGCGGACTCGGCGACAATGGAGGGGTGAATGATGTTCCTCGGCGGACCGCGCGGCGCACGGCCAAACTCGCTTCGCTCCCCCTGGGCGTGGCCGGCCGCAGCGCGGTCGGGCTGGGCAAGCGAGTCGCCGGTCGTCCGGCGGAGGCCGTGGCCGCGGAGTTGCAAGCGCGGACCGCCGAGCAACTGTTCGCCGTCCTGGGGGAACTCAAGGGCGGCGCCATGAAGTTCGGGCAGGCGATGTCGGTGATGGAGGCCGCGCTGCCCGAGGAATGGGTCGAGCCCTACCGCGCCAGCCTGACGAAATTGCAGGAGGCCGCTCCCCCGCTGCCCCCCGGCCGGGTGCATGCCGTGCTGGCCGAGGAACTCGGTGCGCAGTGGCGCACGGAGCACTTCCGCGAGTTCGACGACATACCGGCCGCGGCGGCCTCGATCGGCCAGGTGCACAAGGCGACCTGGCACGACGGGCGGACGGTGGCGGTGAAGATTCAGTATCCCGGTGCCCGGGAGGCCCTGCTCAGCGACCTGAACCAGATTTCCCGGGTCGCCCGAGTGGCCGCGGGTTGGGTGCCCGGGCTGGACATCAAGCCGGTGATGGCCGAGTTGCGCTCGCGGATGGGCGAAGAACTGGATTACCTGCTCGAGGCCGAGCATCAGCGCACCTTCGCCGCGGCCTTCGCCGGGGACCCAGACTTCGCCATTCCCGAGGTGCTCATGGCCACCGGGAAGGTGATCGTCACCGAATGGTTGCCCGGGGTGCCCCTGGCGCGGATCATCGCCGAGGGCGATGAGGACACCCGCAGCGCCGCGGCGCAGCTCTTCCTGGAGTTCCTGCTCGCCGGGCCGGTACGCGCGGGGCAATTGCATGCCGACCCGCACCCAGGCAATTTCCGAATCACCCCCGACGGGCGGCTCGGGGTCTTGGACTTCGGCGCGGTCAACCGGCTGCCGAACGGGATGCCCCCGGAGATTGGCCGCCTGCTGACACTGGCGCTGGCTCACGACGCCGATGCCCTAGTGGTCGGCCTGCGCGAGTTGGGGTTCATCAAAGACAACATCGAGGTCGAACCGGCGGACCTGCTCGACTACCTGCTCATGTTCATGGAGCCGCTGACGCATGAGCGCTACCGCTACGACCGCACCTGGCTGCGCTCCATCACCGCCCGGATCAAGGACGTACGCCGTCCCGAGTGGACCGTCGGTATGAAGCTCAACCTCCCCCCGGACTATCTGCTCATCCACCGCACCTATCTCGGCGGCATCGGCGTGCTCTGTCAGATCGGCGGCGAGGTGGACACCCGCGAGGCGCTGGCGGCATACCTGCCCAATTTCGACCTGGACGCCGTCCCACCGGCGAGCTAAGCACGCCAGGGTTCCGGCATCCGGGCGACCTGCCTGCCCGTATGCCGGAACCCCGCTCAGCTCAGTCGACGAGCTCGACTCAGTTGAAGAGCTCGACTCAGTTGAAGAGCTTCAGCGCCGTGGAGAAGGTCTGGAAGACCCCATACGCGAGCAGCGCGAGCACCAGGGCCAGGAGAGCACCACGCGCACCGGGCTGCCCTGGGTCCCGCTACTGACGCTGCATCGGCGAGGCCAGCATGGCGCCACCACCGAAGCCCATGATCGCCATCCCGGTGGCCAGACCCGGCCGGTCCGGGAACCACTTGATCAGGGTGGAGACCGGCGAGATATAGCCGATCCCGAGCCCGATGCCGCCGATCACGCCATACCCGAGGTAGACCAGCCACAGCTGCTTGGTGGCGATACCGATGGCGGCGACGAGGAAGCCCAGCGCCCAGCAGCAAGCGGAGACAAACATGGCCTTACGCGGGCCATTGCGATCCACCCAGGTGCCCATCACCGCGGCTGAGAGGCCGAGCATGACGATGGCGATGGAAAAGATGATCCCCACTGCGGTCAGCGAACTGTCGAAGTGGGCGACCATGGAGGTCTTGTAGACGCTGGTGGCATACACCTGGCCGATGCACAGGTGGACGGCCAGCGCCGCCGGAGGAATGAGCCAACGGTTGTATCCCGCCGGGGCGATGGTGTGCCGCCGTACGAGTAGGGCCAGCGGCCCCCGGTGCACGGGTGTTTCGGTCACGGTTCTCCTTGGAAAACGCCTGGTCAGGGGCGGTGTCGGCATGCAGCGGGCCGACCTTAGCCCCCAGCCGGCGAGTACGTATGCAGGCATGCCGGAGCGTTATGACCTAGCGATGCACCTTTTCCTCCAAATTACGAAAACCCACCCTTCGCCCCGGTGCGTACTGGGGCGAGGGTGGGCTTTCGGCAGCCGGAGAGAAACCGGTGACGCATGGGGCAACAGCCTCACGCCGGCGCGAACTCAGCGGCCCGGACTCAGCGCGCGGCGGAGCCCTCGACGTAGTCGCTGTCGCGGTCGCTGTCGACCCAGGCCATCAACTTGCGCAGCTCGCGGCCGGTGGCCTCGATCGGGTGGGCGGCACCCTTGGCGCGCAACTCCTTGAACTCCGGGGCGCCGGCGTCCTGGTCGTCGATGAACCGCTTGGCGAAGGCGCCGGACTTGATGTCGGCCAGGACGCCCTGCATGTTCTTCTTGACCGAGGGGTCGATGACCCGCGGGCCGGAGACGTAGTCGCCATATTCGGCGGTGTCGGAAACCGACCAGCGCTGCTTGGCGATGCCCCCCTCGATCATCAGGTCGACGATGAGCTTGAGCTCGTGCAGGCATTCGAAGTAGGCGACCTCGGGCTGGTAGCCGGCCTCCACCAGGGTCTCGAAGCCGTACATCACCAACTGCGAGGCACCCCCGCAGAGCACCGCCTGCTCGCCAAACAGGTCCGTCTCGCACTCCTCCGTGAAGGTGGTGCCGATGCCGCCAGCACGCAGGCCACCGATGGCCTTGGCGTAGGACTTGGCCAGCTCCCAGGCATTCCCGGAGGCATCCTGCTCCACGGCGAGCAGCACCGGGACGCCGCGGCCATCAACATACTCGCGGCGCACCAGGTGACCGGGGCCCTTGGGGGCGACCATGAGCACATCGGCGCCGGCCTCCGGCGTGATGTAGCCGAAACGGATATTGAAGCCGTGCCCGAAGAGCAGCGCCGCACCCTCGCGCAGGTTGGGCTGGATCTGCTCGGCATAGACGGTGCGCTGCACCTGGTCGGGGGTGAGGATGACGACCAGGTCGGCCTCCTTGACCGCCTCGGCGACGGTGAGCACGCGCAGGCCCTCATCCTCGGCCTTCGCGCGCGACTTGCTGCCTTCGGCCAGGCCCACGCGCACGTCGACGCCGGAGTCGCGCAGGTTCAGCGCGTGCGCATGCCCCTGGCTCCCGTAGCCGATGACCGCGACCTTGCGGCCCTGGACCACCGACAGGTCGGCGTCGTCGTCATAAAACATCTGGGCCATCGTGGCCTTCTCCTTAGCGATATGCAGTGTGCGCTGTTGTGAATGGAACCGTGCGAATGGAACTGTGCGAATGGAACGGTATGCCGCCTCGCGCGCGGCCACTCAGGCCGAGCGGAGCGCCCGGTCGGTGATCGAGCGCGAGCCGCGGCTCATGGCCACCACGCCGGACTGGACCAGCTCACGCACGCCATAGGGCGTCAGGAGCTGGAGGAAATCGTGGATCTTGTGGGTGTTGCCGGTTATCTCCACCGACAACGCCTCCGGGGTCACATCGACGACCCGCCCACCGAAGAGCTGCACGATCTCGGTGACCTGGCTGCGGGTGCTCGCATCGCAGCGGACCTTGGCCAGCACGATCTGGCGCTGCACGGAGGTCTCCCGATCCAGCTCCACGACCTTGATCACCTCGATGAGCTTGTTGAGCTGTTTGGTGACCTGCTCCAAGGGGAGCGCTTCGACATCGACGACCACGGTGATCCGGGAGACATCCGGATGCTCGGTGGGTCCCACCGCCAGGGAGTCGATATTGAAGCCGCGCCGGGAAAAGAGCGCCGAGATCCGGGCCAGGACACCGGGCTTGTTCTCCACGAGCACCGACAGGGTGTGCTTGGACATCGCTGCTACCTTTCGTCGCGCTACTAGTGGCTACCGGTGGAAATGCCGTCGTGGTCGGCGTCCAGGTCCTGCTCGATCGCCTCGGACTCCTCCGCGTCCCACTGGGGCGCGGTGTCCCGGGCGATCTGGATCAGGTCGTTGGACACCCCGGCGGCCACCATCGGCCACACCATGGCATCGCGTTCGACCACGAAATCGACGACCACCGGCCGGTCGGTGATGGCCATCGCCTGCCGGATCGTCTCGTCCACATCCTCGGGCCGTTCGCAGCGCAAGCCGACGCAGCCATAGGCCTCGGCAAGCTTGACGAAGTCGGGCACGCGCATACCGACGGAGGTGTGCAGGTCGGTGTTGGAGTAGCGCTCGTTGTAGAAGAGCGTCTGCCACTGGCGCACCATGCCGAGGCTGGAGTTGTTAATAATCGCGACCTTGATCGGAATGTCGTTGATGACGCAAGTCGCCAGCTCCTGATTGGTCATCTGGAAGCAGCCGTCGCCGTCGATCGCCCAGACCACCCGGTCCGGCTCGCCCACCTGCGCACCCATGGCGGCGGGCACGGCATACCCCATGGTGCCCAGGCCACCGGAGTTGAGCCAGGAGTTGGGCCGCTCATAGGAGACGAACTGCGCCGCCCACATCTGGTGCTGACCGACCCCGGAGGCGTAGACCGCCTCCGGCCCGGCGATCGCGCCCAGGCGCTCGATGACGTACTGCGGCATCAGCGCCTCGGTGGTAGGCGCCGTATAGCCGACCAGGAAGGTCGACTTCCAGCCTATCACGGTCTCCCGCCAGGGCGCGAACTGCGCCGGGTCCACCGGGCTCTCCGGTTGCCCGACCGCCACCGTCAGCTCGGCGATGATCGTCTTGGCGCAGCCCACGATCGGCACATCCGCGGTCCGGTTCTTGGAGATCTCGGCCGGGTCGATGTCGGCATGGATGACCTTGGCGCCCGGGGCGAATGACTTGAGATCGCCGGTGACCCGGTCATCGAAGCGCGCACCCAGGGTGATCAGCAGATCCGCCTTCTGCAGCGCGGTCACCGCGGCGACCGAACCGTGCATACCGGGCATCCCGAGGTGCAACTCGTGGCTGTCCGGGAAGGCGCCACGGGCCATCAGCGTGGTCACCACCGGTATGCCGGTGGCCGCCACGAAGTCGGCGAGCTCGGCGTGTGCGCCGGCGCGGATGACCCCGCCACCGACATAGAGCACCGGGCGCGCCGCCTCGCCGATCAGGCGGGCGGCGGCGCGGATCTGCTTGGCGTGCGGCTTGGTGACCGGGTGGTAACCCGGCAGGTCGACGCGCGGCGGCCATTCGAAGGTGGTCTTGGCCTGCAGTGCATCCTTTGCGATATCCACCAGCACCGGGCCGGGTCGGCCGGTGGCGGCGATATGGAAGGCCTCGGCGATGGCCCGCGGGATGTCCGCGGCATCGGTGACCAGGAAGTTGTGCTTGGTGATCGGCATGGTGATGCCGCGGATGTCGGCTTCCTGGAAGGCGTCCGTCCCGATCGCGTGGGAGGCGACCTGGCCGGTGATGGCGACCATCGGGACCGAGTCCATATAAGCGTCGGCCAGCGCGGTGACCAGGTTGGTGGCGCCGGGGCCGGAGGTCGCCATACAGACCCCGACCCGGCCGGTGGAGGCGGCATAACCCTCCGCCGCATGCCCGGCGCCCTGCTCGTGCCGCACCAGGATGTGGCGCACCTTGACCGAGTCCAGCAGCGGGTCATAGGCCGGCAGGATCGCGCCGCCGGGCAGGCCGAATACCGTGTCGGCGCCGACCGATTCGAGACTGAGGATGAGCGACTGGGCCCCGGTGACCTCGGTCGGAGCGGCCTTGGGCTGGCCGCGGTGCGCCATCGTCGCCGGGCTCGGCGCCGCTGTCTCCGGCGCGGACTGCAGGCTGGTCATCTGTCGATCGCTTTCGGTCGTCTGGGGTGGCCGGTCCAACAAAAAACCCCTCGGTCCACGGGTGGACGTCGGGGCAGCGCGCGTGGCCGGGGTCGGCTAAGCGCGCTTGTCGATTACGAGGAGGAGGGCCACGGCTCAACTGTGGCCCCCGCCGGTGTGCCGCGTCAACGCCTACGCCTGATGTCTCACCTAGCGGACACCGCGTCTCATTCCCAGGCGTCGACGTGGCCGGCGGACCGGTCATCCCCTGGCCGACCGCCCCGAGGTCAGCCGTGCCACCGGTGGCCGACGCGCCGGGCGAGTGGAGCGGATGGGCGGGGACGGGCGCATACGCTCTGGCAGGTAGGCCCCGTTGTCGAAGGAGACCCGCCGTGCGCGCCACCCCCACCGTTCTATTGGCCATGACCGGCGTCGCCGGCCTCCTTTCGGTGGCGGGTTGCGCCCCGGGATCCGGCACGGGGAGCAGCAGCAGCACCACGTCCTCGGCTGCCAGCGGCACCGCCCCGGTGGCCACCGACCCCGCCAAGCTGGGCGAGGTCACCCTGACCGTCTGGGACCAGGAGGTCCGCGGTGGCCAGGCCGCTCAGATCGAGGAACTCAACGCGGCCTTCCAGAAGAAGTACCCCAATATCAAGCTCAACCGGGTCACCCGCTCCTTCGACGACCTCGGCAAGACCCTCAAGCTCGCCCTCTCCGGCAACACCCCGCCGGACGTCTTCGAGGCCAACAACGGCCGCGCCGACATGGGTGCCTATGTCAAGGCCGGGCAACTCAAGTCCCTCGACGACTACGCCAAGGCCTATGGCTGGGACACCCGCTACCCCCAGTCGGTGCGCCAGTACTCCTCCTACACCCCCGATGGCAAGACCTTTGGCACGGGCTCCCTCTATGGCCTGCCCCAGGTCGGTGAGGTCGTCGGCATCTTCGTCAACAAGGCCCATCTGACCGAAGCTGGCGTCGAGGCCCCGAAGACCTGGGCGGACTTCGAGGCCGCGCTGGAGAAGGTCAAGGCCAAGCGCGCCAATGAGGCCCCGCTGGTCTTGGGCAATGTCGACAAGTGGCCGGCGATCCACGTCTTCGGTGACGTCCAGGCGAGCACCACCCCGGCCGATCAGATCCGCAAGCTCGCCTTCGGCCAGAGCGGCGCGTCCTGGAAGACCCCGGAAAACACCAAGGCCGCGCAGACCATTCAGACCTGGGTCGACAAGGGCTATCTCGACAAGAACGCCAACGGCCTGGACTACGACAAGGCGTGGCAGGAGTTCGGCGCCGGCAAGGGCACCTTCCTGATCGGCGGGACCTGGCTGCAGGCCGATCTGTCCAAGGCGATGAAGGACCAGGTGACCTTCATGCTGCCCCCGCCCGCACAGGCCGGCGGCAACCCGGTCGCCACCGGAGGCACAGGCATACCGTGGGCCATCTCCAGCAAGAGCAAGAACCCGGACGCGGCCGCGGCATACCTGGACTTCATCACCAACGCCGAGGCGATGGCGACCATCGCCAAGACCGGCAACCTGCCGGTCGTTGACACCGCCAAGCAGACCGCGCCGGACGCGCTCGGCAAGGACGTCTTCGCGGCCTTCGGCGAGATCGTCGACAAGGACGGCCTGGTCCCCTATCTCGACTATGCGACGCCGACGTTCTCCGACACCGTCGGTGCGGCATTGCAGGATCTGATCGCCAAGAAGGCGACGCCGGAGCAGTTCCTTGACACCCTCGAGCAGGACTACTCGGCGTTCACGGCCAAGAACGGCTGAGATGCCGGCCAGCGTCGAGCGGGCCACGTCGCGCCGCGGCGCGCGGCGGGAGGGCAGCCCGGGCGAGCCGCGGGCGGTGGGCTATCTCTATGTGCTGCCGGGATTCCTGCTGTATGCCGTCTTCCTGCTCTTCCCGCTGGGCCGGGCGGTGCAATACAGCTTCTATGACTGGGACGGCAGCTCGCCGAGCTCGACCTTCGTCGGACTCGCCAACTACACCGGCCTGTTTTCCGAGCCCAAGCTGCGCGGCTCGTTCGTGCACGCATTGGTGCTCGTGCTCTTCTTCGCGGTCCTGCCACTGCTCATCGGGCTGCCGCTGGCCGCGATCTTGCACCGGGCCCGGGTGCGCGGGCTGGGCTTCTTCCGCACCGTGGTCTTCCTGCCTCAGGTCATCGCCATGGTCGTGGTGGGTGTCGCCTGGCGCGACATCTACTCCCCCGAGGGCACCCTCAACCAGATCCTGCGCGCGGTGGGCCTGGATTCCCTGACCCGGGGCTGGCTCGGGGACTACACCTGGGCGTTGCCGGCGGTGGGCTTTATCGGCACTTGGTTCGAGACCGGGCTGGTGGTCGTGCTGCTGTTGTCCGGGATGGGGAAGATCCCCGGTGACATCTATGAGGCGGCACGGCTCGATGGCGCCGGCCCGGTGCAGGAGTTCTTCGCGGTGACCCTGCCCTCGCTGCGCGGGGAGATCGCGGTGGCCCTGACGTTGACGGTGATCGCGGCGCTGCGGACCTTCGACCTGATCTATGTGACTACGAGCGGTGGGCCGGGCAATCAGACCTCGGTGCCCAGCTTCGAGGTCTACAACCGGGCCTTCCAACAGGGCAATGTCGGCTCCGCGACCGCGATCGGTGTCACCCTGCTTATCGTCATCTTCCTGATCTCCACGGTGATCACCCGGATCGGCGACCGGGAGAGCGACCGATGAAAACCTCGCCGTCCGAAAAAGCGGTCAACTACGTCATCCTGTTTGCCTTCGCGGCATTCGCGCTCTTCCCGATCCTGCAGATCATCATCGCGGCGCTCGGTCCGGACGACTCCGGTGGCGGGAGCGCGGGGGTCGCCGGCATCCATCCGGAGAACTTCGCGCACGCCTGGGACGTAGGCCATTTCGGGACCTATCTGCGCACCAGCCTGCTCGTCTCGAGCGTCACCGTCGTCGTCGCGGTGCTCTTGTCGATCATGGCCGGCTATGCACTGGGAGCCCTGCGGGTGCGCGGAGCCACCCCGATCTTCTATCTCTTCCTGCTCGGGATCATGATGCCGAGCGAGGCAATCGTGGTGCCGCTGTATTTCGACCTGCGCACCGTCGGCCTCACCGACACGATCTGGGCGGTAATCCTGCCCCAGGTGGCGCAGTCGGTGGCCTTCGGGACGTTCTGGATGCGCAGCTATTTCCGCTCCGCATCGCGCTCGATGATCGAGGCGGCCCGGCTCGACGGCGCCGGGCACTGGCGCACCCTGTGGTCGGTGCTGGTCCCGCTGGCCCGGCCGGCGATCACCACGCTGATGGTGCTGATCTTCATGTGGACCTGGAATGAATTCCTCATCCCGCTGGTGATGGTCACCTCGGAGAACCTGCGCACCGCACCGCTGGGCCTGGCCTTCTTCCAAGGCCAGTACACCCAGGGCTTCACCCTGCTGGCCGCCGGTGCCTGCATCGTGGCCACCCCGATCGTCATCCTCTATGTCTTCCTGCAGCGCCACTTCATCGCCGGGATGCTCGAGGGCGCGGTCAAGGACTGACCAGCGGCCCGCCCCTCGCCAGTCTGGGGCGCCGACTTAGGCTGGTCGGCAAGCCCCAACACCCAAGGAGTCGGTATGGACATCACCGAGGTCATCCTCAATCAGCACGACCAGCAGCGGCGGGCGTTCGCCGCGCTGCAGGAGTTCCCCCGCGAGGACACCGAGGGTCTGAGCGCGCTGTGGTCCCAGTTGCGGATCTTCCTCGAGCGGCACGCCGAGGCCGAGGAGCTCTACTTCTATCCCGAGCTGGTCAAGATCGCGACCGGCGCCGGTGACGCCGAGGACGGCGACGACGAGGTCGAGGACGCGATCAAGGACCACAACGAACTGCGCGACGCCATCGCCGCCGCGGAGAAGGCCAAGGTCGGCTCGGACGACTGGTGGACCGCGGTGACCAACGCCGATGTGATCAACAGCGACCACATGGCCGAGGAGGAGCGCCAGGACCTGGCCGACTTCCGTCAGCAGGCGAGCCTGGAACTGCGCCACACCATCGCGGTGGCCTTCCTCAAGCACCTCGCGGCCGCCTGGTGCGAGCCGATCGGCAAGCGCCACCCGGACCCGAATGAGTTCATCGCCAAGGCCGAGAAAGCGCCGAAGAGCGCCGCTGCCAAGGCCGCCGAGAAACTGGCGGAGAACCCCGAGGCCGCCGACCTGGGTGGCACCCCGCCGCCGTCGCACACCGGCGACGTCGAGCCCTGAGCCGAACCCTGAGTTAGCACCCACCCAATCCCCGCGCCGTCCTATCGGGTGTCGGCAACACGCCGTATGCGGATTTCCCCGCCCAGCGTGTTGCCGACACCGCGGAGTGTGGGCGACGACGCTGGCCGTGACCGGCCCGGCAGCGACCGAACGACTACGCAGCGGCCGAACGGCTACGCAGCGACCGATCGGCTAAGGAACGACGCGGACTGCGCCGTCGGCCGCCGAGGAGGCCAGGGCGGCATACGCGCGCAGGGCCGCGGACACCGGCCGGTCGCGGTCGATGGGGGTGTAGGGCCGTTCGCGAGCCTCCTGCTTGGCCCGGCGCTCATCCAGAATCTCTGGCGGCACAGCGAGATTGATGGACCGGCTGGGGATATCGATCTCGATCTGGTCGCCGGTCTCCACCAGCGCGATCATCCCGCCGCTGGCTGCCTCGGGCGAGATATGGCCGATCGACAACCCCGAGGTGCCCCCGGAAAACCGCCCGTCGGTGATCAGCGCGCACGACTGCCCCAGCCCCCGGCCCTTGAGGAATGACGTCGGGTAGAGCATCTCCTGCATTCCCGGGCCGCCCTTGGGGCCCTCATACCGGATGACCACGACATCGCCCTCGGTCACCTCCTTGCCGAGGATGCCGGAGACCGCATCGTCCTGGGACTCGTATACCCGCGCGCGGCCGGTGAACTGCCATACCGACTCGGGCACGCCCGCGGTCTTGACCACGCACCCGGCGGGGGCGATATTGCCGGTGAGCACGGCCAGACCGCCGTCGGCGGTGTAGGCATGCTCCGCGTCCCGGATGCAGCCCTGCGCCGCGTCGACGTCGAGGCTGGCCCAGCGGTTGTCGGTGGAGAAGGGCTCGGTCGTGCGCACGCCGCCGGGAGCCGCGTGGAAGAGTTCGGACGCCACCTGGCTCGCCGAGCCGCCGCGAATATCCCACTCCCCCAGCCATTCCGAGAGCGACGGGCTGTGCACGGCGTGGACCTCGCGGCGCAGCAATCCGGCTCGGTCGAGCTCGCCGAGGATCGCCGGTATGCCGCCCGCCCGGTGCACATCCTCCATGTGGTATTTCGGGCTATTGGGCGCGACCTTGGCCAGGCAGGGCACCTGGCGAGAGATCGCGTCGATGTCGGCCATCTGGAAGTCGAGGTCGGCCTCGCGCGCGGCGGCGAGCAGGTGCAGCACCGTGTTGGTCGAGCCACCCATCGCCACATCGAGCGCGAAGGCATTGGCGAAGGCGTCGTGGGAGGCGACATTGCGCGGCAGCACGGACTCGTCATCGCCGTCGTAATAGCGCCGGCACAGGTCGACGACCAGGGCTCCCGCGCGCAGGAAGAGATCTTTGCGCGCGGCATGGGTCGCCAGCGTGGAGCCGTTGCCGGGCAGCGACAATCCGATGGCCTCGGTCAGGCAGTTCATCGAGTTGGCCGTGAACATGCCCGAGCAGGAGCCGCAGGTCGGGCAGGCCGACCGCTCGATGGCGTCGAGCTGCTCGTCAGTGACCGCGTCATTCGAGGCGGCGACCATGGCGTCGACCAGGTCGAGCTTGTCGTGGACGATGCCCTCGATGGCCACGGTCTTGCCCGCCTCCATCGGCCCGCCGGAGACAAAGACGGTCGGGATGTTCAGCCGCAGGGCGGCGAGCAACATACCGGGGGTGATCTTGTCGCAGTTGGAGATACAGACCAAGGCGTCGGCGCAATGCGCCTGCACCATGTACTCGACCGCGTCCGCGATCAGTTCCCGGCTGGGCAGCGAATAGAGCATGCCGGCGTGGCCCATCGCGATGCCGTCGTCGACGGCGATGGTGTTGAACTCCTTGGCCACTCCCCCGGCCTCGGCGACCGCGCCGGCCACCAACTGCCCCATGTCCTTGAGGTGGACATGGCCGGGCACGAACTGGGTGAAGCTGTTGGCCACCGCGACGATCGGCTTGCCGAAATCGTCATCGGTCATCCCGGTCGCCCGCCACAGGGCGCGAGCTCCGGCCATCGTCCGGCCGTGGGTGGACGTGCGCGAGCGTAGATCCGGCATTCCGTCAGTCTCCCACCGCGGCGGCCAGCGTTGAAGGGGGTGTCCGACCGATGGGCCCGGGCCCCGAGCTCAGTGGTCCGGTCAGCGGGCGCTGCGCATCAGGCGCCGCGCCCGGCGGTGGAGCATGTGCGAGCCGAGCCAGAAGTTCTTGAACCGCGGGTTGCTGGTCTGCTTGTGGTGGTAGCGGTAATAGATCTGCTGCAGGATCACGGCCAGCCGGAAGATCCCATAGACCTCATAGAAGGCGCGTTCGCGCTCGGTCAGGGTGAGGCCGGTGCGCTCGGCGTAGTACTCCCATACCTGCGCTCGGGTGAGCATGCCGGGCAGGTGGGTCGGCTGGACTTGGAAGCTGCGCTCGAGACGGCCGTCGCCGGCCTCGACCCAGTACGCCAGCGAATTGCCCAGATCCATCAGCGGATCGCCGATGGTGGCCATCTCCCAGTCGAGCAAGGCCAGCGGTCGGGTCGGCTCATCCGGGTCGAGCACGACATTGTCGAAGCGGAAGTCATTGTGGATCAGGACCGCACCGCGGTCGGCGGGCTGATCCTCCGTCAGCCAGGAAATGACCTTCTCCCAACTCGGGACATTCCAGGTTTTGGCCTTGCGGAAGCGCGCAGTCCAGCCGTCGAGCTGGCGGGCGACATAGCCCTCGCCCTTGCCCAGGCTGGCCAGCCCGGCGGCGTCCGGATCCACGGAGTGCAGATCGATGAGCAGGTCGAGGACGTTGGTGCACAGTTGACGCACCTGCGCCGGTGGCAGATCCACGCCAAGTTCGGTGCGCGGGATGGGGCCGGCGACCCGTTCCATAACATAGAACTGCGAGCCGAGCAGGGACTCATCGCGGCAGTGCGCGACCATCGGCGCCACATAGCCGAAGACCGGCGCGAGCGCCTCTTGTATGCGGTACTCCCGGCCCATGTCGTGGGCACCCTTGGCCTTGGTGCCTGTGGGTGGCCGGCGCAGGATCAGGTCGATATTGGGATAGCGCAAGAGATAGGTCAGGTTGGACGCACCCCCGGAGAACTGACGCACCTGCGGCGGGCCGTCGCCCCAGCGCGAGGCGTCCACCGTGGAGCGCAGCCAAGCGTCCACCGCGGCCACGTCGAAGGCATCCTCGGCGCGGACGTCCCGGGCCCCCGTGACCTCCTCGCCCATCAGCTCAGCTTCCGCACGACGGCCATCGGCGCATTCCGCAAAGCCAAGCCGATCGGCACCCACGGCCAGGCCGGGACATAGGCCTTCTGTTTGCGCTTCTCGATCGCCTCGACCATGGCCCGCACCCCGGTCTGCGTATCGACCATGAACTTGGTCCGCTGCGCCACCTTTTCGTTCATCTCCGAGCGAATGTAGCCGGGATAGATGATCGAGACGTCGATCCCCTTCGCCTGCACATTCTCGTTGAGCAGGCCCTCGGCGAGCACCGCGACGCCGGCCTTGGTCGCGGCATACGTCGTGATCGTCTTGCGCATACCCCGCAGCGCGGATACCGAGCTGATCATCACCAGGTGACCATGCTCTTGCGCGCGGAAGATCTCCATCGCCGCCTCGGTCTGGGCCAGAGCGCCAACGAAGTTCGTCATCACGGTCTCCTTGTTGGCCCGGTAACCGCCGGTGCCCAGCGGGGCGCCCTTGCCCAAACCGGCATTGACGATCACCCGGTCGATCCGCCCGAATTGCGCGGCGACCTCGTGGAACACCGAGAAGACGGCCTTGTCGTCGGTCACATCGAGGGGCTGGATGAGCACAGTGACACCGGGGTGGGCGGCCTGGATCTCGCTCTGCAGCGTTGCCAAGCGGTCCGCACGCCGCGCGGTGAGCGCCAGGTCGTAGCCGAGAGCCGCGAACTGCCGGGCCATCTCCGCCCCCAGGCCTGAGCTGGCACCGGTGATCAGGATCGTTCCCGTGCTCATGCGTTGTCCTTCTGGGTGCGAGCGTGCAGTCGGGCGGCGAAGCGACGCTGCTCACGGTCGTATGCCGGTCGCATCAGACGCTTGGTGTGCACGGCCTTGCGGCCTGCCGCGTCGGGCAAGATCAGCATGCGGCGGGCGTCGATGCCCTTCATCACCGCGGCGGCGATCTGGGCGGCGTCCAGACGTGACTTCTCGATCAGCCGGGCGGCGACCTTGTCGAGGGCCTGGTCGGAGCCGCGCAGCGAGCTGGCCAGGTTGGTGCGGAAGAAGCCCGGGCATACCGCGGACACCGCGATGCCCCACGGGTGCAGTTCATAGGCCAGGCTCTCGCTGAGGGCCACCACACCGGCCTTGACCGCGGCATAGGACGACATGGCCGGCGGATGCACCAGACCCGCCAGGCTCGCGGTGTTGACGATGTGGCCACCGGCCTGCTCCTTCATCATCGGCACGAAGGTGCGGCAGCCGCGGACCACGCCGAGCAGGTTGATATCGATGACCTGCTGCCATTCGGGGATGGTCACCACGTCGATGCGGCCGCCGGTGGCCACGCCGGCATTGTTCACCAGGAGATCGAGCCCGCCCCAGGTCTGCTCGACATGAGCCCGGGCGTTCGCCCAGTCGTCATCGGAGGTGATATCCAGTCGCAGGTAGCTGGCGGACTGGGGGACGGCATACGTCTGCGCAAGATCGGTGACCAACACGCGATCGCCGCGGGCCACGAACTCGGCAACCAGCGCGGCGCCCAGCCCGGAGGCGCCGCCGGTGACCAATACGCGTCGCCCGGTCGCCCGCTCTCCGGCATACGGGCTCATCGCGACACCCCATACTTCATCAGCTCGAACCGGGCGATCAGGGCGAGATGGACTTCGTCGGGACCGTCGGCGAAGCGCAGCGAGCGAGCTCCGGTCCAGGCCGCCGCGAGCGGGAAGTCGTCGGTCAGTCCGGCACCGCCATGGAGCTGCATGGCGAAGTCGATGACCTCCAGGGCCATCCGCGGTGCGGCCACCTTGATCTGCGAGACCTCGGAGATGGCATTGCCCGGGCCACCGACGTCGAGCTTCCACGCGGCGTCGAGCACCAGCAGCCGGGTGGCATTGATGGCGATCCGCGCCTGGGCGATGCGCTCCCGGTTGCCGCCGAGATTGACCAGTGGCTTGCCGAATGCCTCGCGTGAGGTGCCGCGCTGGATGGCCCGCTCGAGGGCCATCTCGGCCAGCCCGATTAGCCGCATGCAATGGTGGACCCGCCCCGGGCCGAGCCGGCCCTGGGCGATCGCGAACGCCTCACCGGGCCCGGAGATGACATTGGCGACGGGAACGCGGACATCGGTCAGCGAGATCTCGCCATGGCCGTATGGCTCGTCGTAGAAGCCCATCGTCGGCAGCATTCGCTCCACGGTGACCCCCGGGGCGTTGCGGGGCACCAACACCATCGAATGGCGGTGGTGGCGGTCGGCCTGCGGATCGGTCAGACCCATGACGATGAAGATCTCGCAGTCGGGGTGGCCGGCACCCGTGGAGAACCATTTGCGGCCATTGAGCACGATCTCGTCGCCGTCCACCACCGCGGTGAGTTCCATCGTGGTGGCATCCGAGGAGGCCACCCCCGGTTCGGTCATCAAGAAGGCGCTGCGGATCCGGCCGTCGAGCAGTGGATCCAGCCACTCCTTTTGCTGCTGGGCACTGCCATACCGCAGCAGCACCTCGGCATTGCCGGTGTCGGGCGCATTGCAATTGAAGACGTATGGCGCGATCGCCGAGCGGCCCATCGCCTCCGCCAGCGGCGCATAGTCGACATTCGAGAGGCCGGCGCCCCCGTAGGTGCCATAGCGCTCGGCATACGGGCCCTCGTGCCCGGCCGGGAGGAAGAGATTCCACAGGCCGGCCGCCCGCGCCTTGGCCTGCAGCTCCCGGAGCACCTGGAGGACCTGCCACTGCTGCCCGGACCCGGCCTCGCGGCGGCGCTTGAGCTCGCGGTGGTAGCTCTCCTCTGCCGGTTCGATCTCGGTGGCGATGAAGTCGCGGACCAGCTCGGTGAGCTCCCGGGCGCGCGGCGATGGGGCGAAGTCCATGGCTTGACCATGCCACAGCTATTGAGCAATGCTCAATAGCGTGACGGAGGCAACGGGCGGGGTCCGCACCCGATCCCGGCTGAGCCCTGCCGAGCGCCGTCGGCAATTGCTCGGCATCGGGCTGCAGATGCTCGTCGACAAGCCGATCCAGGACCTCTCACTCGACGCGGTCGCCGCGCAGGCCGGCATCTCCCGCGGCCTGCTCTTCCACTACTTCCCCACCAAGACCGACTACTACGACGCGGTGGTGGCCGCGGCCCTGCGCCGGGTTGCTCGCAATATCGCCCCGGACGAGGGCGCGAGCCCACAGGAGGCGCTGCGCCAGATCGTGGAGCGGATCTATGCGCAGATCGACCGCCGGCGGGACTTCTATCTCGCACTGATCTTCGGCAATGGCGCGGTCAACCTCGGCGGCGAGGGCGTCGAGTCGCATCGCCGCGGCTTCGCCCGTCGGGTCGCGGATGCGGCCCGGCTACCGGAGTCCACGCTGCCGACGATCCACGCCTGGGTCGCCTATGTCGAGGATCGGGCGCTGCAGTGGTCGGCTCTCGAGCCCGATGATCGAGCGCCCGTCGGCGCCGAGGTGGACCATTGCTGCGCCGCCCTGCATGCCCTCAGCTCGCTCGAAGGGATTGGCTCGTGACGTAAGCGCCGGCGGTCGCGCGCGACTCTTCGCGCACCATCCACTTGATACGGCCCGCACCCGAAAGCACGTTCATCGAAACCAGGCACGCACCCGCGGTGGGGATGAACTCGAGTGGCATGAGGTTGGGTTCCTTCTGGTCGAGGGCGACGCGGCTCGCCGGTGTGGAGTGTCGACTACCGCTCGGGCGGCGGGACGGGGATGCCGCGGTCAGTCAGGGTTTGCTCCGCGCGGATCACCGGCCCGCCGCGTCCTCCCGACCACTTCCGCAGGTTCTCGAGCACCATGCCCGTCCAGGCACTGCTCG
>CAKZIH010000178.1 GCA_936931335.1 uncultured Nostocoides sp.
GACGCTCTTCCGATCTCGACCCGCTTGACCACCGCGGTAGCGGCGGTGGACGAACTGCTGACCGCCGGGTGGCGACTCGCCGATCCGCTCGGCTGACGCCCAGCTGCCCGGGGAAACGCAGCAGAAAGCGCTGGGCGATGAGCGCAGATACTCACGCGGGCACTGTATACCGGCCACTAATGTCCACGGACATGGCAAACAATCTGCCCCTCCCGGTGCGCATCTGGAAGTCGGCACCGGCCGGGGTCGCGCGACGGGGTCTGCTGCGCGCCAGCGCGCGCGGGCTCACCGGCATCTATTCGGTCTACAAGGTGCACCCGGCCGTATGGCGTTGGACCGCCCGCAACTATCACCCGGCGATGGAGCGCTTCGCCCGCTTGCACGCCTGGATGACCTGCCAATTCGCGGCGATCGACGTCCCGGCATACCAGGAGCATCTGGCCGCGCACGACTGGCGTTTCCGGTGGTGGGATCTGACCAACTATCCGCCCACCGACAAGGAGAGCTACGTCAAGAAGTTCACCGAGGAGCAGCGTTGCTGGGACGGCCAATTGGCCCGGGTCGGCACCGTGGTCGATGAGTCGTCTGGCTCCAGCGGCACGCCCTACAACTGGGTGCGCGGGCGGCGTGAGCTGGACACCATCCACCGCAATGTCGCCGGCTTCACCAGCCAGGTCTTCCCGCGCCGGCGGCTCTTTGTGATCAACGCCTATTCGATGGGCGCTTGGGCCACCGGGACCAACACCGGCATCGCCATGGCCAAGATCGCCATGGTCAAGAACACCGGCCCGGATCTGGACAAAATCGTGGACACGATCACCCACTTCGGGCCCTCATACACCTATCTCGTCACCGCCTACCCGCCCTTCCTCAAGGATCTGCGCGACAAGCTCGACTCCATCGGATTCGATTGGGACAGCTACCAATTGCACGGCATGGTCGGTGGCGAGGGGATGACCGAGGCGCTGCGCGACTATTGCGAGGAGCGCTTCCGCTCCGTGCTCTCCGGGTATGGCGCGTCCGACCTGACGATCGGGATCGGCGGCGAGTCCCGCCTGACGGTGTGGCTGCGCGATCAACTCGTCAAGGACGAGCAATTGCGTGCCAGCCTGCTGGGCCAGGATGAGGCCCGTATCCCGATGGTCTTCCAGTACAACCCACTGGAGACCTATCTCGAGGTCAATGACGAGGGCGAACTGTTGTGCACCCTCAATTCCACGGCCGTGCTCTCCCCCAAGCTGCGCTACAACATCGGCGACGAAGCCAAACTGCTGCGCTTCCCCGATCTCGAGGCGTTGCTGGCCACTCGGCCGGAGTTGCAGGCCGGCTTCCGCGCCGCGCACGCGGTCGATCAGATGCGCCTGCCGCTGCTCTTCCTGTATGGCCGCAAGGACTCCACGGTGAGCTTCATGGGGGCCAATATCTATCCGCAGGACGTGGAATACGGTCTCTACGAAGACAACCCACGCGCCGGCGAGATCGAGGGCTTCATGCTCACCCTCGAGGAGAGCGCGGATCTGGACGCCCGTCCCGTGGTCAATGTCGCCACCCGCGAGGGCGTGCACCTCGACGACGCCGGCAAGCAGGAGCTCGGCGCGGCGTGCGAGCAGGGCATCGTCGCTCACCTCTCGAAGGTCTCCCGTGACTTCCGCCAGTCGGTCGAGGAGGACCCCTCGGCCACCCAGATCGCCGTGCGCATCCACGACTACGGCACCGGCCCGTTCGAAGGCGGGCAGAGCAAGATCAAGAAGGTCTATCTGCGCCAGGACACCACGAAGGACGCCTCATGAGGACCACCGACTTCTCCAACGCTCCGCGCCGCGCCCAAGCGGGGGCGATGTTCACCGGGGCCACCCGGTACAACTCCGTCAAGGAGTGGGCCACCCTTTCGCTCACCTGGCGCAAGTTCGTCAAGCGCATGAAGGCCTCCCCCGGATATTGCTGGCACAAGATCTACTGGGAGCCGCCCTACACGCTGGGCACGATCGCCTATTTCGACACCATGGAGGATCTGTTCGCCGTCGCCCGGACACCGGAGCATCGCAAGCTCATGCGCTGGCTGGCCGATGGCACCGACGACCAGGCGACGGCCGGCTACATCCGGCTCTACCGGGCCGACCCACACGGCTACACCAGCGGGATCTGGCGAGCCGAGGACCGGAGTATGTCGCACATCGAGGAATATTCACCGCTGCCGGGCGACACCAAACCCCAGCGCGTCGACGACGCGGCCAGCGAGATCCGGTGACTCGCGAATCGCTATGTCGCAGTTGCTGATCGAGCCGGTGGTCACCGGCACACAGTTCACCGACTTCGTCGAACTTCCCCTGCGCCTGCATCCCCGGGGTCGTTATGTCCCCCTGCTGCAGCCCCAGTTGCGCGATTGGTGGCGCGGTCAGCACCCGCAGGCCCGCTTCGGGCCGGTGCGCTACTTCCTGGCCCGCCGCGGTCATACCGTCGTGGGGCGAATCTGCCTGCACCACAACCCGGATTTCGACGCCAAGCTCGGCAGCGATACCCAGCTCTTCGGCCTCGCGGAGTTCGTCGACGCGGATAGCGCCCAGGCGCTGCTGACACTGGCCGAACAGGAGGCCGGGCTGGCCGGGCGCTGCCAGGTCATCGGCCCGGTTGCCTTGTTGCCCAACCAAACCGGCGGCGTCATCACCTCCGGCTTCGCCGAGCGCGGCTTCATGGACTCCCCATGGAACCCCGAGCACTATCCCGCGGCATACGAGGGGGCGGGGTATGCGCGCATCTTCACCGGGCAGACGTGGATCTGCGACAACTTCGCCGAACTCGATCCGGACACCACCTTTGTCTTCGACGAGGCACGGATCGCCGACGAGGGGTTGCGGGTGCAGCCCTCGGGGCCGGTACGTCTGCGCCGCGATCTGGAGGACATGCGCCAGGTGCTCAACGCGAGCTTTGCGCAACTTCCTTATTACACAACGATTTCCAAGCCGGATCTGGCCGCGCAGACCGAAGGCCTGGAGGCGCTGCTCGACGGCAGTCTCTTCCTTCGGCTCACCCGCCGCGGCGAACCCATCGCCTTCGCTCTGGTGGTGCCCGACATCAGCGAGTTCGTCATGGCACGCGGTGGGCGGCTCAGCCTGCGCGACCAAGCCGCGCTGCTGGCCACCCGGGGCCGCTACCGCGATGAGGCCATCATCATCATCAAGGGGACGAGCCCGCAGGCTCAAGGCCACGGGTATCTCACGCTGCTGTCGCGCGAACTGCTGCGCAATCTGCAGGCCGGGGGCTACCGGGCGCTGCGCAGCACCTTCGTCGAGGACGAGAATGCCGCATCCGCGTCCCAATATGTCCGCATGGGTGGCCGTCCGCTGCACGGGACGGCGTTCTACCGCAAGGAGATTCGATGAGCACCTGGCAAGACGAGGTGCTCGCGCTGGCGCCGGTATGGCGTCGCTCCCCCTCCGCGCACAACACCCAGCCCGCCACGCTCACCGCGTCCGCGGACGGACTCGAGCTGGGCTGGGACCCAGGGCGGGAACTCGTCATCGGCGACCCGACCCGGCGCGACCTATGGCTCTCCTTGGGCGCGCACGCCGAATGCGTGGTCATCGCGGCGGCGGGGGCGGGCATACCGCTGCGGGTCGACTGGGCGATCGACGCCATCCGACGGCGCGCGGCACTGCTCGTGCGTGACCCGGCGGCGCCGGCTCCCGCCTTCACCGCCGCGGAGGTGACGCAGCGCCGCAGCGCCCGCGGGCCCTACCGCGAACCCCATACCGCCGGGGACGAGGTCGCCCAGGTCGCCACCGCCGCGGGCGTGACCGAGGCCGGTCTGCGCCTGGACGTCATCCCCGCCGGGCTCGTCGATGCCTTACTGCCGCAGGCAGATCGCTGGAATTACTCGGCCCCCGAGCAGGTGCGCGAGTTGCGCCGGTGGCTGCGCCTGCATCCCGGCCACCCGGCATACCACCAGGACGGGCTGAGCGATCGCGCCCTGGCGCTGCCGCGTTCCCAGGCGGTGGCCCTGCGGGCCGCTTTGTCGGAGCCGGTATGGCGCGTGCTCGCCCGCACCGGTGGCCCGGAACTGATGGCCCGGTTCGGCCAGCCGGACGGCCGCGGGACGGTCGTGGCGCTCATCGCCGACTCCGGGCAGGTGGTCGGTGCGGCCCAGGTCGCCGAAACTGGTCGGCTGCTGCTGCGCATCTGGTTGGCCGCCGCCCGCGTGGGGCTGCACGTGCACCCACTCAGCCAACTCATCGACGCTCCCAGCCCGGCCGCCGCGCTGACCCGCTGGGCAGCCCAGGCCGGCGGCGGTGATCCCCGGGTGCTCGCGGTCTTCCGGATCGGCGTCCCTACCCAAGAGCCCGTGCGCTCGGCCCGCCGCGGCGGGGACACTGCCCGCGGCACCGGCTAGCCCCTGGGACCGGCGCGTATGCGAGCACCGACGCACCGGCGAGCACCGGGATGCGCGCCACCGGGCGGTGTAGAGTCGCGCGACAATACCGCCCGGTTCACGGGTACAGGAGAGGGCGCAGCGTGAAGGTTTCCGTGCTCGGTGGAGGTAACTGGGGCACCACCGTGGCCTCGCTGGTGGCCCGGCGTCATGACACCCTGCAGTGGGCCCGCAATCCCGAGGTAGTCCGGGAGATCAACGAGGACCATCGCAATACCGCATACCTGCCCGGCTTCGCCCTGCACCGTCACCTGCGCGCCACGGCCGACTTCGAGGAGGCGGTGCGCCATGCCGACCTGCTCATCCTCGGTGTCCCCACCGGTGCCATGCGCGAGACCGCCAGCGCCTCCCGGCAATGGATCCACCCGTGGATCCCGGTCGTCAGCCTGGCCAAGGGGCTGGAGCAGGGCACGCTGCTGCGGATGAGCCAGGTGATCAGCCAGGAACTGCCGATGCACCCGGTCGCCGCGCTCACCGGGCCCAATATCGCCAGCGAGATCATCGCCGGGCAGGCCGCCGCGAGCGTGGTGGCGACCCGGGATCTCGCGGTCGCCCGGGCCCTGCAGGAGATCCTCAGCCAGGGCCTCTTCCGGGTCTACTCCAACCACGACGTCATCGGCTGCGAACTCGGCGGCGCGCTCAAGAATGTCGTCGCCATCGCCTGCGGTATGGCGCAGGGTCTCGGCGTGGGGGACAACACCCGGGCCGGCGTGATGACCCGCGGGCTGGCGGAGTTGACCCGCCTCGGGGTGGCCATGGGCGGGGAGGCGCAGACCTTCGCCGGCCTGACCGGGATGGGTGATCTGATCGCCACCTGCACCAGCCCGGCGAGCCGCAATCGCACGGTCGGCGAGAAGCTCGGCCGGGGCGTCCCGCTCGCGGAGATCACCAGCGGGATGAATATGGTCGCCGAGGGCGTGAAAACCGCGACCACCGCGCACCAGCTCGCCGAGCGGTATGGCTTGGAGATGCCCATTCACGAGACGATCTACCAGGTCGTCAATGGCAGCCTCGCGCCCGACCAGGCCTATTGGGGACTGGCCCCGCTGCCTGGGCACGAGTCCGATCCCGACTGAGCCCGATCCCGCAGATCGTCGCCCGCCTGATTGCTCAGCCGTCGTCGCCTTCGGCGCTGCCGCTGCCTTCCCGCGTCGGCAATGGCGGCTTCGGCGAGGGGCCGAATTCCACCCGCACCCGCTCGAATCCCTTGGACGCCATGGATTTCGCCTGGCTGTCGTAGACCCGCTTGTCGGCCTCGGTGAGGTGGACCGAATCGGTGAATGGGGTCAGCAACGCCCGCGGCCATAGCCGCTGCGCGCTGACTACATTGATCTCCGCACAGATGACCACCAGCACCGCAGTGAGATAGATGAATGCCAGCAGACCGAGGATGAAAGCGAACACGCTATTGATCGCCGAGGCCCGGTTGATAACCCGCGCGACATACGTGAGCCCATAAAGCTGCAGGAAGTGCCAGCCGATGGCCGCGAGCAGCGCGCCGGGGAACTGGTGGCGACGCTGCGCCCGGGAGATGCCGATCCGGAAACATAGGTAGACGATCCCGGTGTTCAGGGCGATAGTCACCAGCAGGATCAGCACCCGGGTCCAGGCGCCCCAGTCGCTGATCGCGGCGTTGAAGATCGACAGCGCGGTGGTCGCCACGGCCGCCAGCCCCGCGGTCACGATGAGCAGCAGGCTGCGCACCCGCGACAGGATCGGATTGGGGCGTTCGTTGCGCCGCACCGACCAGATGACGTTCATCGCATGCTGCAGCGCATTGCCCACGCCGAGTGCCCCATAGATCGCCACGCTCGCCCCGATCACCACCCCGACCGGCCCCCCGCTGAGCGACTTGGGGTCCTTGAGTTGATTGCCGATCACCGGGATCTGGGAGATGGCGGAGTCGAGGATGCGCGCCTGCAGATCGGGGTTGTTGCGCAACACCAGGCTCAGCACCGTTGCCAGCAGCAAGAGCACCGGGAAGAGTGACAGGAAGGCGTAATAGGTGAGCAGGGCCGCGAGATAGCCGCCCGCATCGTCGAAGTATTTGTAGATCACGGCCAGCGGATAGCCGAGGATCCGGTGGCGCCGTTGGAATTGGTCGACGCGGTCGACGGTGTTCACGATTCCTCCGGTTCCGCGGCGGCCCGGCGGCGCTGCCAGGCAGTGCTGTCCAAGGGGGCGGCGAGCAGGTCGCCCAGGGTGGTGCCCGCGGCGATCGCCACCAGCACCCCGAGCGCCGACGCCAGGCCCTGGACGCCGACCTGCACGTCCAGGCTGGTGCGCAGTCCATCGGCCGGCACCATCAGCCGGTACAGGCCGACGAAGATCGACAGCCCCGGCAGCAGGCCGAAGGACGCCGGCACCGCGAGCACCATCGCCGGTGCGCGCAGGCGCAGGGCGAGCACCCGGCATACGAACCCGATCACCAGCGCGGCGATGCCCACCGCGGTGACCCTCCCGAGCGGAGCGGCATGTTCCGCCAGCCACACGAGACAGACACCCATCGCGGTCACTGCCGCCGAGGGCAACAGGAAGCGGCGGCTGCTCTGCATGGTCACTGCGCCCGTAAACCCGATGATGGCCGCGCCGAGGACTGCCAGCGGCAGGCTCGCGCTGGCGGTACCCAGGCGTTCCACCGACGGCGGAGAGAGTTCCAGATGCAGCAGTTGCGCCAGCGCGACGACGACGGCCAGCCCGGCGGCAACACCGAGGATCAACCCGAGTGTATGGAAGAACACCGCGAAGATCCGGGCCGTCCCGGTGATCCAGTAGCCCATGATCACGTCCTCCAGCGCCGAGGCGATGGAACGTGCGGGCAGCAGCGCGACGATGCCACCGGCCATGATGGCGGCAAAGTCGGCCGGGGTCACCGAGACGAGATTCGCACCGCCGAGGGCGTATGCCGTCCACGCCAGCGCCAGCGCCAGGAAGCCGCCGACCGCGCTGAGATAGAAGTCCGGCAGGCGGTTGCGGGCCAGGCGCCCAGTCAGGCCCTCGACGAGGATCGCGGACAGCAGGGTGATGATGGTCGCCTGGAAGCCGGCCCCGATCATCATTGCCACGCCAGCGGCCACCAGCCCGGAGGCGATGGCCACCACCCAGGCGCTCCACATCCGGGGGGTCTTGGCGTTCTGCTCGGCGATTTGCGCGGCCTCGGCGATGCTCACCCGCCCGGAGACGAGTTCGTCGACGAGATGGTGGGCCCGGGCCAGGCGGGCGAAGTCACGACGCTGGTCGCGCACCACCCGTAGCCGGGTCACCCATTGACCCGACGGGGTGCGCGCCTGGACGAGCAGCGACTGCAGGGTGATGTCGTAGTCGTAGTCGGTGATCCCGGCCGCGGTGGCCACGGCCACAATGGTGGCCTCGACCTGCGGGGCACCGGCGCCGCAGCGCACCATGGTCTCGGCGAGGCCCAGGGCGAGGTCCAAGGCGGCCTCCACATCGCGTTCCTCGCGGACCGCCCGCGCCAGTCGGGGATCCCGGTATGGCGTGCGCCGCAACACCTCCCGCTTCGGCAGCGGTCCGGTGGGCGCGTCTCCACGCAGGGTCGCCACGCCTCGCCGAGCGGAGCTGCGCACGACGCGTCGTGCTCCGCTGCCGGCGCGGCGAGATCGGTCGGCAGGTGTGGTCACCGAGGCGGAGCGGTCAAGGACGAGAACAAGTTCGGTACCCCGGAGAACGGCCACCAGGTGGGCAGCTCGGGGTTCAGCACGGACCACAGGATCAGACCGGCAGCGCCAACCGCAAGCAATCCCCCGACGAGCTGGGCGCCGGCATTACCCGGGGCCAGCCCCCGAGCCAGGCTGCGGCTGCCCCGGCGCAGGCCCGCGCCACCGGGACCCCACCAGGCCATCATCAGCGTGAGCGCCATCCCCGCGGCGAGCGCCACCGCATACTCCACGTGGTCGCCGGCTGGGGCGATCATCCGGAACCCGAGCAGGCAGGCGAAGACCCCCGCCAACCCCACCGCAGCCGGGATGAGAGAGGCGGCGAGCGTGGCAACGATGCCGCTGAGCAGGTGTATCGGGCTGGTCAGCACGGAGATGGCGACATCGGACGAGCGGGCACCCTTGCTGTGGCGGCGCAGCACCAGCGAGGTGACGCTGCGGTCCGCGGTCCGCGCCAGGATCGACCAGAACACGGCCGCCGCCAGGGCGGCCGCCGGATAGGACGCGGCAAGCGCGATCAGGCAGCCCGCCAGCGCGAGCAGCACCCCGGCCCGCGACGTCCGGCCGATCCTTGGGTCACCGGCCATCGGCGGCCGGGGCGGCATCGGCCGTCCGTCCGGTCCGTATGCCGGTTCGCCCGGCCCGTATGCCGCCACCTCCCCCGGCCGGTAGGACACCTGCGCCGGATCGGGCCGGTATGGGGCGCCCTCGCCCGCCCCGGGCGCATAGGCCGTGGCACCCCGCCCACGTTGATCGCGCTCATTGGCCGGTGCCGGCTCGGCGAAAGCCGAGCGCCCGGCATACGGCTCGGGGCTCGAATAACCCCGCTCGTAGTCGGTAAGACCAGCCGGTGGCGGGGGTGCGGTGGCTTGCTGGGCCGGGTTGGCCCGCAGCACCGGGGCAGCCACGGGGGCCGGCTGCACGGCCGGGAGCACCGCAGTCGGGCGGGCCTCGCCGGGCCTGGTGAGTTCGACCTGGCGGCGCGGGGTGCGCAGCACATCGGTCACCGCGCCACCCTCGGCAAAGCGTTCCAGGGCGCGCAACACCTCGGTGTCGGTGGGGCGGTCCTCGGGATAGGGCGAGAGCGCGGCATCGAGCAGCGGCACCAGGTCTGGATCCACCCCGGACAGGTCGGCCTCGCCGCGCACCACGCGGGAGAGCACGCTCTCCATCGATCCGCGGCCAAAGGGCGGGCGGCCGCTGGCGGCGAAGCCCAGGGTCGCCGCCCAGCCCCACCAGTCGGTGGACTCGGTGACCTCCGCGCCCTCCACGACCTCGGGCGAGAGATAACCGGGGGTGCCCATGACCAGGCCGGTCCGGGTGAGCCGGATGTCATCGGCGACATGGGCGATCCCGAAGTCGATGAGCACCGGTTCCCCGTCGAGCAGCAGGACATTGCCCGGCTTGACGTCGCGGTGGATGACCCCGGCCTCGTGGATCGCGTGTAGCGCGCCGGCCAGGCCCCGGCCCAGCTGCAGCAGCGCGGCCCCGCGCAGCGGACCGTTCTGCTCGACCACATCGTCGAGCGCGGGACCGGCGATATAGCGGGTCACCACATACGGCAATTGGGCACTGACGTCGTGATCGACGATCGGGGCGACGTTGGGGTGGCGGATCCGACTGAGGGTCTCCACCTCCCGCCGCAGGCGGGTGCGCGCACCGGGATCGGCGGCGACATGGGGGCGCAGGACCTTCACCGCGACGGCACGCCCGGAGCGGTCCAGGGCGAGGTGGACCACGCCCATACCGCCCTCACCGAGTTGCTGCACCAGCCGGTAGGGACCGACCCGGGTGAACTCGGGCAGCTCCGGGGCGGGCTGCGCGCCGAGGGCATCCGTGGTCATGCACTAACGGTAAATGAGGAGCCGAGCGCCGGGCCAGGTCTGATCACATTCGTCACAATTGTCACTGCTGTCACACCGGTGTGCACCGGGCCAGCGGCCGCAACCGTCGACCTACTGCTGGTGGATATAGGCCTCGAGTTGGTCGCGTTCGGCCTGCAGATTGTTGATCCGGCTCTTGACCACATCCCCGATGCTGGCGATGGCGTGCAACTGCCCGTCCACCACCACCGGGATATGGCGGATGCGGTGCTCGGTCATCATCGATTCCAGTTCGTCGAGGTCGCCGTCCGGCCCTACCGTGCGCACCTGCGTGGTCATGATGGCGGCCACCGGTCCGGTGAGGATGTCCGCCCCGGCCCTATGGAGGTGGCGCACCACATCGCGTTCACTGACGATGCCGTCGACCCGGGAGCCGTCGTCGCTGACGACCACCGCTCCGATGTGATGCTCGGCGAGCAGCGCGAGCAACTCCGACACGCTCGCGTCCCGAGCGATCGTCACGACCCCGCGGTTGCCGCGGACCAGCTCAGAGATCTTCATGAACCGACGGTAGTGGCAAGCGTCCCGCACCGCTAGAGCCAGTTTGACACTCCCCTTCCGCCGGTATGCCGTCACCGGTATGCCGGGTCGTCTCACCCGCCATACCCATCCGGTGCGCGACCACGGCCGGAGCGGCACAATCGGCTCATGGACGATCCCTTCGACATCCCCCTGGCCGAATTGCGCCGCCGCCGTAGCGCGAAATGGTCCCGCGCCGGGGAGTCCCTGCCGCTGTGAGTTGCCGAGATGGACGTCCGCCTCGCCGAGCCGATCACTGCCGCGCTGCGCGAAGCGGAGGAGTCGTCCGACACCGGTTATCCCGGTGACGGCCCGGCGTATGCCGAGGCGTTCGCCGCCTTCGCGGACGCCCGCTGGGGTTGGCATGGCGACCCGCAGCTGTGCATCGGCTACCCCGATCTCAATGCCTCCGGCGTCGCCGTGGTCGCCCATTTCGCGCGCGCCGAGGGCCGCGTGGTAATCACTCCCCCGGTCTACAACGCCTTCTATGTCTGGCGCAACGACGCCGGCCTGCAACCGGTCGAGGTGCCGCTGGGCGTGAACACCGGCATACCGGATCTGGACGGGATCGCCGCGGCCCTGGCCGACGGGGTCCGTGTGGTGCTGATCAGCAATCCGCATAATCCGCTGGGTCGCCTGTGGCGACGCGAGGAGTCGGCGCGACTGGCCGATTTGGCTGCCCAGCATGACGCCGTGGTCATCTCCGACGAGATCCATGCGCCGCTGACCTTCCCCGGTCAGGAGTTCGTGCCCTATCTGACGGTCTCCGAGAATGCGAGCACGCGTGGGTTGGCGCGCATTCGGCGAGCAAGGCCTGGAACCTCGCCGGCCTGAAGGCCTCGCTCGTGGTGCGGGCGCAGCAGAGCCCGGAATTCCCTACTGCCGAGGAACTGCCCTAGAGCCTGGGACTCTTCGGCCTCATCGCCGGCGAGGCGGCCTTCCGCGACGGGGTCGAGTGGCTGGACGAGGTCACCGAGCGGATCGCCCAGCGCGCCGCACATGTGCGCGACCGGCTGACGCGGGAACTGCCAGGGGTGCGCATGCCCACACTGGAGGCCAGCTATGATGTGGCTGGACCTGCGCGAGGTGCTCCCCGGCGTCGACGACCCGGCCACTCTCATCCGGGAGCGCACCGGGGTCTACGTCAGCTCCGGCCGGCCTTCGGGTCCGTCGGGGCCGGCTGCGTGCGGATCAATATCGGCACCTCGTGGGAGATCCTGGACACCCTACTCGATGCCATCGTCGCCACCGTCCGAGGGAGCTAGGCCCGCGGAAGCTGGGCCCGCGGGAGCTAGCTCGGTGCCCCGGCGGTGGAGGCGCGCACCACGAGCTCCGGGGTGAACATCAGTTCACGGGCGGGCAAGTCCACGCCGCGGATCTGGTCCACCAGGGCTCGCGCCGCCACCTCGGACATCTCGATCACGCTCTGGCGCACCGTGGTCAGCGGCGGATCGGTGAAGCCCATCAGCGGCGAGTCGTCATAGCCCACGACCGACAGGTCGCGCGGCACGGACAACCCCATTCGCCGGGCCTGCCGGATGGCGCCGAGCGCCATGATGTCGGAGCCGAAAAATACCCCAGTGTGGCCGCGCTCGATCAGTTCGCGGGCTGCCGAGGCGCCGCCCTCGACGGTAAAGAGGCTGTGCACCACCGCTTCTCGCGGATCGAGGTCCGGCAGCAGTTCGCCGAGGACCCGGTGGAAGGCGGCGACCTTCTCGCGCACCGGCACATAGTGCGCGGGCCCCACTCCCAGCCCGATCCGGCGGTGGCCGAGCTCGAAGAGGTGGCGCACCACCTGCTCCACGGCCAATTCGTCGTCGCTGGAGACAAAGGTTGCGGGGACCCCCTCGCGCCGGCCGTTGATCAGCACCAGGGGCATTCCCTGCTCGATCAACCGGGCATAGCGATCCATCGACTCCCGGGTGTCGGCATGCTGCCCCGATACGCAGATGATCCCGACCACCCCGCGATCCAGCAGCATCCGGACGTAGGCGTCCTCGTGGATGCCACCGGTGGTCTGGGTGCACAGCACCGGGGTCAGCCCGCTGGCGGCCAGCACGCTCTCGATGGTCTGCGCGAAGGCCGGGAAGATCGGATTGGTCAGTTCCGGCGTGATCAGCCCGACTAGGGCGCCGCCGCGCGGGCGCAGGCGGGTGGGCACCTCATACCCGAGCACATCGACGGCGGTGAGGACCGCGTCCCGGGTCGCCTGGGCGACCCCCGGCTTGCCGTTGAGCACGCGGGAGACCGTCGCCTCGCTCACCTCGGCCTGACGGGCAACCTCAGCCAGCCGCAGCTTCATTCGCTCGGCGCCCATGTCCACACCCGCACCAGCGCAGCCCCGGCGTCGAGGCGCACCTGCTCCCCACCGACCTCGATGCCCGGCCCGTATGCCGCCCGCCCACCCGCGATCCCGGCCAGGGCCGCGGCGGGTAGCTCGATCGGCTCGTGGGCCGCCCGCGCCAGGTGCACCAGGACCACCTCGTCGCGGTGCTCGCGCAGATAGACCAGCGCATCCGGTCCGGCATGCACCCACCGCAATCCCCCGGCCTGCAGCGCCCCCGACGCCTTGCGCAGCGCGATCAGCTCTCGGTAGACCTGGTGAATTCGCTTGTCCCACAGCGGTATGCCGCTCGCCTCGTCCACCGCGCCGGTGTCCCGGGCCGACCACGGCATCGGCCGGCGTCCGTCCTCGCCGAAGTCGCCGAGCATCCCGATCTCGTCGCCATAGGTAAGCATCGGGATGCCGGGCATGGTGAAGAGCAAACCCGCCGCCACGTCCACCTGCGCCTCGTCGTCGCCCACCAGGCTGCGAATGCGGGTGGTGTCATGGGAACCGACCAGGGTGAAGCTGTGGGTCAGCGTCACCCAGGGCATCAGCGCCGAGAACTCGCGCATCGTGTCCATCACCGCCTCGCCATCCAAGCACGGGACGATTACCGGCAGCCCGAGGAAGTCCGGCGCGTGCCCGCGGTGACGCAGCCAGGTCCACAGCGGGCGGGTGAAACCGGCGTAGTTCATCACCCCGTGCCAGCCGTCACCCAGCGCATCCCCGGTGGTGTCATGGCAGTGCTCGGCGATGACCAGCGCATCCGCGCGGGCCGCGGTCGCGGCGGCGCGCATTCGTCGGGCCACGCGCTGGTTGTGATCCTGGGCGCCATACCGGCCGGTCATATTGGCCACATCGACGCGCCAGCCGTCGAGCCCGTATGGCGCGCCCAGCCACTTGCGCACCACGCCGTCGGGGTTGTCGAAGATCCGCTCGGCGAGTTCCTCGGAGTCGTAGTTGAGCTTGGGCAGCGAGGGCACGCCGAGCCAGGCCTCGTAGCGTTCCCCCTCGAAGAAGTAGTAATCGCGTTCTGCGGCAGCCGGATCGGACTGCGCTGCCAGGAACCACTCGTGCCCGGCGCCGGTGTGATTGGTGGTGAAGTCGCCGAGCAACCGCATACCCCGCGCATGCACGGCGTCCGAGAGCCGGATCAGCGCGGCGTCCCCGCCCAGGACCGGGTCGACAGCGGTGAAGGTGCTCGCGTCATACCGGTGGTTGGAGCGCGCCGGGAAGATCGGGGTGAGGTAGACGACATCGACCCCGAGGTCAGCGACATGGTCGAGGTGCTCGGCGATCCCGTCCAGATCCCCGCCATAGAGCTGCAAGCCGGTCTCCGCGGACCGCCCGGCGACCGGGGTGTCCCAGTCGACCGGGATCGCCCACTCCGGTGCCGCGCGGTCGTCGGCCGCACCCGAGCGCGCGAACCGGTCCGGGAAGATCTGGTAGACCACGGCCGCGTCGCTCCATTGTGGCGGGGCGGGATAGGTGGTGATCCGGAAGTCTGCGGCGTCCGGCACATCCCGACCATGCAGCCCGGTGCCATTGAGCCATTGGTAACCCAGAGCGCCGCCCTGTAGCAGGAAGCGATAGTTGGTGACCGGGTTATGCACCCGCAGCGGCAGCGACCACCACGCGTCCGCGCCGCTTGTCTCCACCAGCCGCCCTGCGGCATAGGCCGGTTCGGCGTCCGGCGTGGAGCGCACATGGACGCTGGTGACCGCCGCCGTATGCGGCACGCGCACCAGCAGCTCGACGACCTCGCCGAGCCGCGGGTGCAGCGTGGAGACGTACCGGCCGGAGCCGTCGTGATGGGGCAGATCGAGCAGATGAGCCGCGGGGCTCACTTCACCGAACCCTGCGTCATACCGCCGATGAGATAGCGCTGGAAGCCCAGGTAGAGCAGCACCACCGGAGCGGACGCGAGCAGCGCGCCCGCGGCGAACTGCCCGAAGAGCCGGTTCTTCTCGTTACCGATCTGCATGCTGTACAAGCCCACGCCGAGGGTCTGGCTGTCCACATCCTGCAAGAAGATGCTGGCCAACAGGAACTCGCTGAAGAGGCCCACGAAGCTCAGCATGAAGACAGTCACCAGGATCGGCATGGCCAAGCGCAGGGTCATCGTGAAGAAGATCCGGGCGTGGCTGGCGCCATCGACCTTGGCCGCCTCGTCGAGCTCGCGCGGGACCGTGTCGAAGTAGCCCTTGAGCAGCCAGACATTGGCCCCCATCGCCCCGCCGAGGTAACACAGGATGAGCGCCCAGATCGAGTTCAGCCCCAGGGCCGGCACGAAGTCGCCGAAGCGGGCGAAGGTCAGATAGAGCGCGGTGAAGGTGAGGATGGCGGGGAACATCTGCAACAAGAGCAGTGCCAACAGGCCGGGCTGGCGGCCGCGGAACCGCATCCGGGAGAAGGCGTAGGCGGCGCTGGCGCCGATGAAGACCGAGCCCAGCGAACCCACCAGGCAGATGATCATTGAGTTGCGATACCAGCGCAGATAGGGCCGCGAGCTGTCGCTGAAGAGGGTGTCGAAGTTGGCGAACGAGATCGCGTTCGGCAGCAGCGAACTGGTCTGCAGGGAACCCGCCGGGTTGAGCGCGGCGGAGATCAGGAAGACGATCGGGAAGAGCGCCCAGATCAGGGCCAGGATGCCCAGCAGATGGCGCCACCAGACCCCTCCCCCGGCGCGGCGCGGTGCCCGCGCCGGCGCGGTCTCGGGCCGCTCCTGCGCGACCCCGATGGCGATGGCATCTCCTGCATGCGTGGACATATCAGTTCACCTCTTCCAGCGAGCGCGTCCGGCGGAAACCGGAGTAGCTCAGCAAAGCGACGATGACGAAGATGAAGATGCAGACCGCCGAGGCCAGACCGATATTCGGGCTGGTGCCGGAGAAGGCGATCCGGAAGGCATAGGTGATCAGCAGGTCGGTCTGGCCCAGGCTGGTGTCATTGCCCTCGAAGGGCCCGCCCTGGGTCAGCAGATAGATCAGGCTGAAGTTGTTGAAGTTGAAGGCAAAGGACGCGATGAGTAGCGGCCCGACGGCGACCATCAGCAGCGGCATGATGATCGAGCGCAGGGTCCGGAAAGGGCTGGCGCCGTCGATCCGCGCGGCCTCGCGGACATCGCCCGGGATGGACTGCAGCGCCCCTGTGCAGACGATGAACATATAGGGGAAGCCGAGCCACAGGTTGGCGATCAGGATCGCCGCCTTGGCGGCCCAGGCATCCCCGAGCCAGTCGACGTTGAGGTGGGTCAGCGAGTTCACCAGGCCGAAGTCCTGATTGAACATCGAGGCCCAGACCAGCGCCGTGACGAATCCCGGTATGGCGTACGGCAGGATCAACAGCGAGCGATAGAGGCCCTTGCCCTTGAGCCGGTCGTCATTGAAGAGCAGGGCGAGCAACATCCCGAGAATGAAGGTGGAGATCACCGAGAGCGCGGCGAAGGCAATATTCCACAGGAAGATCTTGAGGAAGCCGGCGCGGATCGTCTCATTGCCCAGGAGCGTCTTGTAGTTCTTGAGCCCGACATTCTCCTTCCACCCGGTGGCCAGGGTGCCGGAGCCGTCCTCGGCGGTCCAATAGGCATTCTTCGGCTTGTAGACCGTGCCCTTGACGGTGTCGGTGAGGGTGTCCGCGGCCGCGTCGTATTTCAGCGTCGGCGCCCCCTGGAAAGCGGCGCTCAGACCCACCGACTTGATGCCGGCGGTGTCGGATACCGGGACCGCGAAGGCCTTGAGGTCGGTGCTGCGCTGATTGGCCTGGCGCGCATTGAGCACGGTGTAACCGGGGGCCTTGGTGATCTTGCCGGTCGAGGTCTTCTCCACCCCATCTGGACCCAGGTCGCTGAGCCCGTCCTTGGTGCCGAGGAAGGTCTTGCCCTCGGCGTCGGTGAGCAGGAAGGCCAGGTCGCCGGTGGCCACGTCCGCCCCCTCGGGCACGGCGATCGACAACTTGTAGCGCTCGCTGCCCTTGACCTCCTTGACCGACTGGGCGATCGACTGATCGGTCGCCTCCTCCTTGGTCAGGACGTGACCCTGCCCGTAGTTGGTGAAGGAGGTGGCGACCGTATAGACGATGGGCCAGATCTGCAGGGTGACCAGCAAGATCAAACCCGGCAAGAGGTACTTCATCGGCACGGCCCGGCGCGTGGAATACACCGCGAGCACGCACATGACGAGGAATGCGGCGAGCACGACATACAGCCAGTTGCGGTCGTCGGAGCTCAGGATGCGCTGGATCAGATAGACCCCGGCGGCCACGGCCAGGGCGATCAGCACCCACTTCGTGACGAGCGCCCAGACGGGCGTGCTGTCTCGCCCGGGCCGAGCGGGCTTGAGGGTCTGCGGTGCGGCGGTAGCCATTACGGATCTCCAGAAGGGTTACGA
>CAKZIH010000179.1 GCA_936931335.1 uncultured Nostocoides sp.
CACCTCGCCGGCCCCATCAGACAGGATCGCGCGCACCTGTTGCCCCACCCAGCCACTGACCACAGGCACGTCGAGATCGAAGGCAACGTTCGCGTCCGGGGTGATTCGCGGCCGGCCCAGGTAGCTGGCCGGAACCGACTCGAGCCATACCGGCTGCCAGATGCCGGTCGTCCGGGTGTATTGACAGTCCGTGTTGCCATACCAGGTCGCCTGCTTGCCACGCGGCAGGAGTTCGTGCCGCGGGTCCCGCGCGCGAATGACCAACTCCGCCCGGCGGCGATCCCCGAGCGCTGCGGTGAGGTCCATCGTGAAGCTCGTGTGACCCCCGCGATGGCGGCCCACCTCGGTCTCATCCACCCAGACCGTCGCGTCGTGGTCGATCGCCTGGCAGTGCAACAGCACTCGATCGCCAGCCGGGAAGGTATCCGGCAACTCGATCATGCGCCGGTACCAGACCGCCTCGTGGAAGTCCGGATCACCAATCCCCGAGGCCTGTGATTCGGGACAGAAAGGCACCAGGATCTTGCCGGCCAACTCCCGACCGACCAGGCCCCGCTCATACCCACTGTCCCCCGGATCGCGCTCGAACTGCCAGCTCCCGTTGAGGCTGAGCCATCGGTCATTGGGGCGCACGAACTGCGGCCGGGGGTGCTCAGGCCGCGGGATGCCGGTCACGAATGATCTCCTTCAGGAAGAGTGGGGTGGTGGCGCATGGGGGGTTCCACGCTGACTGAGGTGCCCTGGCCGAAGGTGACCCGGGATAGCCACATCTGGCGGCCCACGCTGTCGTCACCAACAAAGCCCGGCTCCCACGCGTGGTAAACCATCCACAACTGGCCGCCGACCTCGATCAGCGAGTTGTGGCCCGGGCCGGCGGCGACCTCATTGCCGACGAGGACGGGCTGGTCGTCCTTCACGAACGGGCCCGTCGGGCTGGTGGCCGTGGCGTGGCCAACCGCATACTTGTCGGTCCAAAAGCCGTTGCCGGAGTAGAACAAATGGACGGTTCCGTTGTGCTCCCAGAGCGAGGGCCCCTCGATGAGCATGTCCTCCCACGGCTGGTCCTGCTTAAGGACGTCATAGGTCTTGCCAATCACCGACATGCCGTCGGGCGCGAGCTTGGCGGCCCGGATCCAGGTATCCACCCCGACGTGGTTGCCATCGTTCTTCCACAGCAGGTATGCCGTGCCGTCCCGGGCGAGGAAGGGGGTGGAGTCGATCGACCCGCCCTCATCGATCTCGCAGAGCAGGGGCTCGGTCGAGGAGTCGGTATATGGCCCGGCCGCCTTGTCTGCTACCGCCACCGAGAGGCATTGGCGGTCCTCACCCGCCAACGCGGTGGTGTAGTAGAGCCGGTATGAGCCGTCCGGCCAGGCGATCGCCTCGGGCGCCCATACCTTGCCCGGTGTCGACCACGACGGCAGCGTGGGCAAGGCATCACTGCTCTGCTGCCAGGTGACCATGTCCGCGCTGGTTGCCGTCTGGACGTTCATCCCGTTGCCATTGGTCGCGAAGGCCAGGTAGTTGCCCGCCCCATCCGCGAGGATGTGCGGGTCGGGAAAATTGCTGGCCAGTACCGGGTTCTCGAAGCCCGCGCTAGTCGAGGTCGCAGCCGCGGACGACGTTGAGGTCGGGGCACTGGCCGGGGTGTCGGATCCCCCGGAGGGATCCGGACTACAGGCCGTCATCGTCGCCGCACTGACGAGCGCGGGCACCAGGCAGACCAGTCGACGCCCATTCACCGGGCCAGCCGGTAGAGGGTGAAGTCGTGGAAGACGGCGGTGGTTGCCGGGTTCTCTCCACCGCCGGCGTAGAGACCCAGGCGGGGTGCGGCCTCGCCCGGGAAGGTCCACGCGGCCCCCCAAACCCAGTCGCCGCCCTCTCGACGAATCCCGGCCCGATAGACATGTTCACCGGCGGCGTTGCGCGAGTGCGCAATCCGCATAGTCATCGTTGGTGAAGGAGCCCCAATGATGGCCCCGCCGTAGCTGGTCCGCGCATCCCCTGGCGCGACGGCCAGCTCGCGGCCGTATTCGACAGTCCGGGTGTTCCAGATCGCCACGCTGCCGAGCCGGGCGAAGTCATCGTCATTGCGGTGGACCACCAGGCCGGCCTGCTGGTAATTGCGCACGCTCTGTTCCCCGAGGTCCAGGGTGAGCGAGGTTTCCGCGATCCAATCCTCGTCCGGCATCTCGCGCAACAGCAGGGCTCCAGTGTTGCCACCGCCGACCAGGTCGGCATTGCGCAACGGCCAGCGCAGGTCCCCATCAGCGACGGTGATTTCCCCTTCCGGTCGCACCCACGCCCAGGACGCATCCAGGCCACCAGAGAACTCCTCGCGGAAGAGCACCTCGCCCGCCTGCGGCGCCGGCGCGGCCTGCGCCGTTTCGCGGTGCACGCTTTGGACGGTGAGGTTATCGACCTGCACCTGCGAGCCGGTGACCCGCACCGGAGCCGCCTTGAGCCGGAACCCGGGAGACCGGGTGGCCGCGGTCGCCATCGGGTCATTGAGGTCACCCGCGGACACCTGGGTCGAGACCCGATCTCCGTCGACCTCCAGGCTCAGGGCCCGCCAGCCGGTCCCGGCGGGCAGTGGTGACGTGTTTTTGGCGACAATGGTCTGGCCCTGCAGCACCCAGGCCCGCAATTGTCGGGCAGGGCCGTCGTAGACGACCTTGACGCGGCGCGGGCTCTGCCCGAGGGTTACCGTCACCTTCTGCTCGGCGCGCACATCCATCCGGGCCCTCAGCGCACCCGCGGGGGCGGCCACCTTGCTGGCCGCGGTTCCGTCGACACGTGCAGTGACGCCGCCTTGCGGATCAGTTGCCGCACGCATACCGCCAAAAGCCGTTGCCGGCGCGGCCGGGTCACCACCAAGCAGCGAGCGCGTCACCGGCAGCGGCTGGGGGGTATCCGACGGGCCATTCCCAGCACGCACCCGGGGCCAGCCGTCGATCCAATCCACCCGGTCGATCAGCATTGGGCGACGGTTGATCCCGAAGGGCTCGTTGAGCCAGGGTTGGCCCTTGTCGATCGCGTGATAGGCGAGGAAATCGCGCCCCTGCGCGTCGGTGAAGAAGGCATTGTGCCCCGCCCCGACCCAGGTGTTGCCATTCTGGGTAAGCACAGTGGTGCCGCCGGTGACCGAGGCATTGAGGTCCAGTCCCTCGGCATCCAGGAAGGGCCCCTGGGGCGAACGCGAACGTCCGGCGAACACCGAATAGCCGGTGGCCGGCCCGGCGCAGCAATTGGCAGAGGACCCCATCAGGTAGTACCACCCCGCGTGTTCAACTACATAGGCGCCTTCATAGCGATCCCAGGCAGTGAGTTGGGTGGCCTCCCCCGCTGCCCGCAGCCCGTCCGGACTCAGCGGTACAACGTGCACACCACCGTAGTAAGAGCCGTAATAGAGCCACTGGCGACCATCCCGGCCGGTGAAGCCGGAGGGATCGAAGGTCCAGAAGTAGCCCCCATCCCCATTTCCACGCGGGGCCACCACCGGCTCGTCGGCCGGTACCCAGGGCCCGGCCGGGGAGTTCGAGGTTGCGACTCCGATCGCCGAGTCCTCACCCGGATTCAAGGTCGTGTCGGTGACCGTGAAGTACATGACATAGCGGCCATCGATATAGCGGATATCCGGTGCCCAAAGCCCCGCGCTCGGCTGGGCCCAGGTGGGCCGATTCGCCTCGGTGAAGATCGTCCCCACGTAGTCCCAGGTGGCCCAGTCCTTGGTCCGGGCTATGTGGCCGATGCCCGGCTGATCGCCGGAGCGCAGGGGGTCGGCGGTGGCGTAGGCATACCACCAGCCATCCTTGCCCTGGATGACCGAGGGATCGGCATAGGTATCGGCGAAGCCGCGGCTGACCGGATTGGTGAAGTTCGCCCCGGCTGGCGCGGCCCCAGCGGTCGTGCCCAGACCGCATACGGCCATGAGCAAACCGCAACTTAGCGCGACGGGGGCGGGACGAAGGGCGAAAGGACGCATGCGGAGCTCCTTGGACGGTATGCAGGAAGCGGGGCTCAGCCCTTGACGCCCGAACTGGCGACGCCCTCGATGACGTAGCGCTGAACGAACACGTAGAGCAGGAGCACAGGCAGAGAGGCGATGACAGCGCCGGCCATGATGACCGGGTAGTCGATCGTGTAGGCACCCTGCAGCTTGGACAGCCCGATCGGCAGGGTGAGGCTGGAGTCGCTGAAGAGCACATAGAGCGGCCAGACGAAGTCGTTCCAGTTGGCCAAGAAGCTCAGCACGAGCAAGGTGACCATCGCCGGCATCGCATTCGGGACGATGATCCGCCGGAAGGTCTGGAAGGGCCCGGCGCCGTCGATCCGCGCGCTCTCCTCGAACTCCTTGGGTAGGGAGAGGAAAAACTGGCGCATGAAGAACACCCCGAAGGCACCGGCGGCGCCCGGCACCACGATCGCCAACAAGGTATCCAGCCAGCCCAGTCGGTCAAGCATGAGAAAGTTGGGCATCAAGAAGATGAAGCCCGGCACGAACATCGTGGAGATGATCGCCGCGAAGATCAGCTTCTTGCCGGGGAAATCCATGCGCGCGAGGGCATAGCCGGCCAATGAGGCGGTCGTCACCACGAGCAGCGCATGCGCGCCCGCTGCCAGCAGCGAGTTGGCGAACCAGCGCAGCACCGGATTGTCCGGTGAGTTGAAGAGCACGTCATAGGCCCGGGTTGTCCACTCGGTCGGCAGCAGCGTCGGGTCGGCCGACTGGGCCTCCCCCGTCGTCTTCAACGAAGTCAGCCCCATCACGGCCAGCGGCCCTAGGAAGACAATCGAGAGCAGGGTCAGCAGCACCCAGAGGAACGGATTGCGGGCGACCGATCTCATCGCGCAGTCTCCAGGCTTGCGGGAGTTTCTGGCACCGATTCAGCCGGTATGCCGGACCGGCTCGCCTTGGCCTGCCGCTTGCGTTCACGGCGGGCGGCCACCTCGTCCTGGTCGCGCATGAGCCAGAAGTTGGCCAGCGAGATCACCGCGAGGAAAAGGGCCAGCAGATAGCTCTCGGCTGCCGCCGCGCCCATCTGGAAGCGGGACAGCCCGAGATCAGTGATCACCATGATCGCCGTCTGAGTCGACTGGGTCGGCCCACCCTGGGTAATCAGGTAGGACTGGCCGAACATGTTGGCGCTTGCCAGGATGGTGGTCACCAAGATGAAGATGAGCACCGGTCGCAGCCCGGGGATCGTGACATGGATGAAACGCTGCCACCAGTTGGCCCCGTCGAGGGCGGCGGCTTCGTAGTGCTCCTGCGGGATGTCCCCCAGGCCGGCCAGGTAGATGATCGCGTTGAAGCCGAGCGTCCACCAGACAGTCACCGCCACCAGCGCGATCCATGCCCACGGCTGGGAGGTGGTCCAGGCGATGTCGGTGTGCAGGATGGCGTTGATCAGCCCGAAATTACTGTCCAGTAGATAGCGCCACATCAGGCCGATCACGGCCACACCCAGGACATAGGGAGCGAAAAACATAGCTCGGAAGAAGGTGCGCCCCGGGAAGCGCTGGTGCAGCAAGAGCGCAAGCAACAGCGGCAGCACCACCAGGAAGGGGACGCTGGCAACGGTGAAGAGCAGCGTGTTCTTCATGCCGTTCCAGAAGTCCGGGCCAATCACCGATTCCGAGTCGAAGAGATCGGTGAAGTTGCGCAGCCCGATGAACACTTTCGAGTCGAGCATGTAGTCCCAGTCATGCAGACTGATCCACAGCCCGTAAGCCGCCGGGACAACGACGAAGGTGACAAAAAGCAGCAGATAGGGCGCAAGGAACAGGTATGGGGTCAGGGGCGAGCCGGCACGCCGGCTCGCCCCCGCACGGACGGCCTTGGCCACCGCTCAGCCCGCGTACTTCTTCGCGTTGGCATCCAGGATCTTCTGGGCGCGGCCAGCGGAGTCGCCCAGGGCCTTGGCCGGATCAGTACCGCCCAGCACCGCAGCATTGAGAGCCTTGTCGAATTCCGTCATACAGTCTCCAATGCCCGGTACGGCAGGCAGGAAGTGCAGGTCGTCGATCTGGGTGGCCAGAGCCGACTGCTCCTTCAGTGCCTTGAACTCGGCCGATTCGCGCGCTGAATTGCGCGCGGGAACCTGACCGGCTTCCGCCCAGGCCTGGGACTTCTCCGAGATCCAGTTGAGGAACACTCGGGACGCCTGAGCCTTGTTCTCGTCCGGCGTCTTGCGGGTCGGGAGCACGAACTGGTGCGATCCGGCCCAGGCCGCAGGGGTGCCACCGATATTGGGCAGCGCGGCGACGCCCCACCCGATCTTGGTCTGCTTGAGGTCGTTGATCTGCCAGATGCCGTTCCAGTTGAACGCGGTCTTGCCGTTCTTGAAGGCGACATAGTCGGCGTCCTGGTCGACCTTGGCCGGGGAGTAACCCTTCTTGATCAGGTCGACCCACCAGGTCATCGCCTTGATCGCGGGCTCCTCACCCCACATGACCTTGGTCCCGGCGTCGTCAAAGAGGCTGCCGCCGAACTGGTAAATGAGCGCCTGCACGGACAGTCCACCGGTGAACGGGAAGGGGCTGGCCCAGTGTCCTTGGATCCCCTTGCCCTTCAGCGTTTCCAGTGCGGCGAGGTACTCGTCCGCGGTCGTCGGCGGCTTCTCCGGGTCCAAGCCGCCCTTCTCCATGACGTCCTTGTTGTAGTAGAAGCCAAGCGGGTGGACATCGAGCGGGATGGCGTAACGCTTGTCCTTGTAGATGCCGGCCTTCCATGGCACCGGGGCGAAGTCCGCCTCCTTGAGCCCCAGCGCGGCGGCGACATCGTCGAGCGGCTGGATGACATTGCGCGCGGCGTTGGTGGCTACGGAATCAACGTGCATGATGCCGATGTCCGGACCCTTACCGGAAGTCACCGCAGTGGGCAGCTTGGCGTAGTAGTCGGCCCACTGCACCGTCGTCATGGTGACGGCGATATTGGGGTGCTCGCTGCTGAAGGTTTCGACCAGCTTCTTCATCGTCGGTCCGTCACCGCCGGTGAAACCGTTCCAGAAGGCGAGGGTGACCTTGGGGCCGGTGTAGCCGCTGGCGCCACCGTCACCGGCGGAGGTGCTCGCGTTGCTGGCACTGCTGGCCGAGTCGCGCGGCGAACTGCCGCCACCACAGGCAGCAAGGGCCGACGCCAGGCCGCCGGCCCCCGCGAGGGCGAGCAGAGCGCGTCGGGTGGGCGTGGTCGGGAGGGAGGAATTCATGGGACGTCGTTGTCCTTCCGGTGCGGCATTACAACGGATAACCGTGGTCGACCTCACTTTGCCACCGTTGTAATGTAGGTGTCTATCGGCCACTATGGCGGGTTTCCGCCAGACTGGGCCGACGCGCCCGCGCACCGACGCGGGCTCCGTGCCGTGCCCACCTCGCGTTGTCTCCCCCGCCCGCGCTCCTTACGATCTGCGCATGCCGGTGAGACTCAAGGACGTGGCGCAACACGCGGGGGTCTCCATCAAGACCGTCTCGAATGTGGTCAACCATCAGCCGAATGTCAGCCCCGCCATGCGCGAGCGCGTGGAAGCCGCAATCAGCGAACTCGGTTACCGGCCCAATCTCGCCGCCCGGCAACTCAAACATGGTCGCGGCGGATTCATCGCGTTGGCCGTCCCTCGACTGGATTCGCCCTATTTCGCCGAGATCGCCGCCCGCTTCTCCGCTGAGGCCATCCGCCGCGGCTATCTCTTCCTCCTGGATATCACCGGGGCGGACTACCAGCAGGAACGCCTCGCGCTCTCGGGCATGCGTACCCACATGATCGACGGGATGATCTTTTCCCCGCTGACGATCAGTGCCCAGGACATCAGCGAGCGCCGGGACGGCATCCCCTTGGTCATGCTCGGGGAGCGCGCCGTGCCCGAAGCGCTCGACCACGTGGCGGTTGACTCGGTATCCGCCTCCGCTGCAGTCGCGGCACATTTCTGCGAATTGGGCCGCACCCGCCCCGCGGCGATCGGCCGCGAGCCGGGTCAGGGCACAGCTTCCCTACGACTGCAAGGCTTTTCGCGATACCTTGGGGAAGCCGGGATCGAACTGCCGAGCGAACGGATTGTCGAGGTTCCCGAATTCGACCGGGCCGCCGGGTATGGGGCGATGCGTCACCTGCTCGCCCTGCCGACGGCGCAGCGTCCCGATGCAGTCTTCGCGTTCAACGACCTGATGGCCATCGGGGCGCTGCGGGCATGCCTGGAGTGGGGTGTCGATGTGCCCGGGGATATCGCGGTGGCGGGCTTCGACGACATACCGGAAGGGCGCTTTCATAGCCCAACCTTGACAACAATCGCACCGGATCTGGACGCCTTGACAACGAGTGTGCTCGACCTACTCATCGGGCGCATCGAGGGTTCGGATGCCCCGCCCGCGCGAGTCCGGATCCCTTGGTCACTGCAAGTACGCGAGAGCACCCGCGGCCGGTCACCCGCCGATCGATAAGTACAGCAGCGGGTCGATCGCCACGGCCAGGAAGACCACGGTCACATAGGTGATCGAGAAGTGGAACAGCCGCATCGGCTTCAGCGCCGCCGCGCTGGCGTCGGTGCGGGCGACGCGCAGCAAGCGGTGTGCCTCGGCGAGGAAGACTCCCCCGGCCAGCAGCGCGGCACCGGCATACAGCCAGCCCATCGGGGCGATCGGGATCAGCGCCAAGGACGCCAAGGTCATCGCCCAGGAGTAGGCCACGATCCGCTTGGCGACCCCGACATTGCCCTCCAGGACCGGGAGCATCGGGACCCCGGCGGCGGCATACTCGTCCTTGAACCGCATGGACAGCGGCCAATAGTGCGGGGGCGTCCAAAAGAAGATGACCAGGAAGAGCACCACGGCGGCCCAACTCAGCGTGCCGGTGACCGCGGACCAGCCGATGAGCACGGGCATACAGCCGGCGGCGCCGCCCCAGACGATGTTCTGCGCGGTGCGGCGCTTGAGGATCATCGTGTAGCCCACCGCATAGAGCACGATGGCCAGCAACGACAGCGCCGCGGAGATGAGGTTGACGGTCAGGGCGAACCAGAGCGTCGCGAGCACGCCAAGTGTGGACGCAAAGATCAGCGCGGCGCGCGGGGTGACCTCCCCGGTGACCAGCGGCCGGTTCGCGGTGCGGCCCATGTGCGCATCGATGTCACGGTCGTAAACCATGTTGAACGCATTGGCCGAACCGGCGGACAGACACCCACCGATCAGGGTCGCCACGACCAGCCACAGCGAGGGCACCCCGCGCTCGGCGAGGAACATCACCGGCACCGTGGTGATCAGCAGCAGTTCGATGATGCGCGGCTTGGTCAGCGCGACATAGGCGGCCACTCTGCGCTGCCAGGTCCGCGGCGGACGCGCGGCAGTCACTGGCGTATGCAGTGTGGTCACGGCGTGGGCCTATTGCCTCTGCTCTTGTCCGGTTGGGTCCAGGTCGCGAGGTCCGCGACCGACATCTCCACTCTACCGGCCCATCGCCGGCCCCCAGGCACCACCGCGCGGATAGGCTGGCAGGGAACCAGGCCGTCATATCCCACCGTCACTCCCAACCGTCCCGGAAGGACCATCGTGACCCCCGCTGCCCCCGAGCCCGACCGCACCGAATCCGCTTCCCCCGCCTCGGGCCGGACCGTCAAAGCCCCCAAGGCCGACGCAGCCGGATGGAGCGAACTCGACATCCGCGCCGTGGACACCGCCCGGATCCTGGCGGCAGACGCGGTGCAGAAGGTCGGCAATGGCCACCCCGGCACCGCCATGTCCCTGGCCCCGATCGCCTATCTGCTCTTCCAGCAGGTCATGCGGATCGACCCGAGCGACGAGCACTGGATCGGGCGCGACCGGTTTGTGCTCTCCTGCGGTCACTCCTCGCTGACCCAGTACATCCAGCTCTACTTCTCCGGCTACGGCCTCGAGCTCGACGACCTCAAGAGCCTGCGCACCTGGGGCTCGCTGACCCCGGGCCACCCGGAGGTGCACCACACCACCGGTGTCGAGGTCACCACCGGTCCGCTCGGTTCCGGCCTGGCCACCGCGGTGGGTATGGCGTTCGCCCAGCGCCGGCAGCGGGGTCTGCTCGACCCCGATGCGGCCAAGGGCACCAGCCCCTTCGACCACCACGTCTGGGTGATCGCCAGTGACGGCGACATCATGGAGGGCGTCACCCACGAGGCCAGCGCGCTGGCCGGCCACCAGGAGCTGGGCAACCTCACCGTCATCTACGACCAGAACACGATCTCCATTGAGGACAAGACCGAGATCTCCTTCTCCGAGGACGTCGCCAAGCGCTATGAGGCCTACGGCTGGGCCGTGGAGACCATCGACTGGCGCGGCGACGGCGACGGCGCCGAGTATGTGGAGGACGTCGACGCGCTGCTCGCCGCGTGTGAGCGCAGCCGCGAGTCCGCGAAGCCGACGATGATCATCGTGCGCACCATCATCGGCTGGCCGGCGCCCACCAAGCAGGACACCGGCAAGGCACACGGTTCGGCCCTCGGGGATGAGGAGATCGCCGGCCTGAAGAAGGCCCTCGGCTTCGACCCCGAGCAGACCTTCGAGGTCGCCCCCGAGGTGCTGGACCACATTCGCCAGGTCAAGGACCGCGGTGCGCAGACGCGCGCCGAATGGGACAAGACGTATGACGCCTGGCGCGCGGCCAATGGTGACGCCGCGGCCCTCTTCGACCGCCTCGAGAAGCGGGAACTGCCCGCCGGCCTGGCCTCGGCCATCCCGTCCTTCCCCGCCGACCCCAAGGGCATCGCCACTCGCGCCGCCTCGGGCAAAGTCCTGGGCGCCCTCGCCGACCAGCTTCCCGAGCTGTGGGGCGGCTCGGCCGACCTGGCCGAGTCCAACAACACCACGATGGAGGGCGCGCCCTCGTTCATCCCCGAGTCGAAGCAGACCCGGGAATGGTCCGGTAGCCCCTACGGGCGCACCCTGCACTTCGGCATCCGCGAGTTCGGGATGGGCCTGATCCTCAATGGCATCGCCCTGGAGGGCCTGACCCGCCCGTATGGCGGCACCTTCCTCGTCTTCTCCGACTACATGCGCGCTGCGGTGCGCTTGGCCGCGATCCAGGAGCTCGGGGTCACCTTCGTGTGGACCCACGACTCCATCGGCCTCGGCGAAGACGGCCCCACCCACCAGCCGATCGAGCACCTCGCCTCGCTGCGGCTCATCCCGGGCTTCGATGTGGTCCGTCCCGCCGACGCCAATGAGACCGCCGCCGCCTGGCTGGCCATCCTGGAGAACGACCGGCCGGCCGGTCTGTGCCTATCCCGACAGGCGCTGCCGACCCAGGACCCGGAGGTCGCCGGCAAGGTCGAGAACGTCGGCAAGGGCGCCTATGTCCTGCGGGAAGCCTCCTCGGGCACCCCGCAGGTGATCCTCATCGCAACCGGTTCCGAGGTCGGCTTGGCCGTCGCCGCGGCCGAGCAGCTCGAGGAGGCAGGCACCGCCACCCGCGTGGTCTCGATGCCCTGCCGCGAGTGGTTCGAGCGTCAGGACAAGAGCTACAAGGAGCAGGTGCTCCCCCAGTCCGTGCGCGCCCGGGTCTCCGTGGAGGCCGGCGTGCCCACCGGCTGGCGCGACCTGGTCGGCGACGCCGGTGAGATCGTCGGTATCAACCACTTCGGCGCCTCGGCCGACGCCAAGACCCTCTTCGAGAAGTTCGGCTTCACCCCGGAGAACGTGGTTGCCGCCGCCAAGCGCAGCATCGAATCCGCGGCAGGTGACGCCGGTCCCGTCGTTCCCGAGGCCGAGTCGGCGCACACCGACTTCCCGGCCGCCAAGTCCTGATCCCCCCGAGGCAAAGGAAAACTCATGTCTGAGAACGCCAATGGCGCAGCGCTGGAAGAGGGCGGCGTCGAGAACGACCGGATGAAGCAGCTCGCCGATGCCGGCGTGTCCGTATGGCTGGACGACCTCTCCCGCGAGCGTCTCACCTCCGGCAACCTCAAGGAGGTCATGGAGAAGAAGGGGGTCGTCGGGGTGACCACCAACCCGTCGATCTTCCAGGCGGCGCTGTCCGCGGGCGACAGCTACAACGCCCAGGTCACCGAGCTGGCGGGCAAAGGCACCGAGCTCGACGACGCCATCTTCGCCATCACCACCGACGACGTCCGCGACGCCTGCGACGTCTTCCGCCCCATCTTCGATGCCACCGATGGTCAGGACGGTCGAGTCTCCATCGAGGTTGACCCCCGCATCGCCTATGACACCGGGAAGACCACCGCGGCGGCCCAGCAACTCAGCCGCACCGTCGACCGGCCCAACGCGATGATCAAGATCCCCGCCACCAAGGAGGGTCTGTCCTCGATCAGCGCCGTCCTCGGCGAGGGCATCAGTGTCAATGTCACCTTGATCTTCAGCCTTGAGCGCTACCGGGCCGTGATGAACGCCTACCTCGACGGCCTGGAGCAGGCCAAGGCAGCGGGCAAGGATCTGTCCACCATCCGCTCGGTGGCCTCCTTCTTCGTCTCCCGCGTGGACACCGAGGTGGACAAGCGCCTCGACGCCCTCGGCACCGAGGAGGCGACCGCCCTCAAGGGCAAGGCGGCCATCGCCAACGCGCGGCTGGCCTACCAGGCGTTCGAAGAGGTCTTCAGCAGCCCGCGCTGGGAGAGTCTGGCCGCGGCCGGTGCACACAAGCAGCGTCCGCTGTGGGCCTCCACCGGTGTGAAAAACCCCGAGTACTCCGACACCATGTATGTCGACCAGTTGGTCGCCCCGGACACCGTGAACACGATGCCGGAGAAGACCCTGGACGCGGTCATCGACCACGGCAAGGTCACCGGCGACATGGTCACCGGCTACTACGACGACGCCAAGCAGGTCCTCGATGACCTGGAGCGCCTGGGGATCTCCTACACCGAGGTCACCGACCTGCTCGAGCAGGAGGGCGTGGAGAAGTTCGAGGCGTCCTGGGCCGATCTGCTCAAGGGCCTGCAGGCCGAGCTGGACAAGGCAGCCAAGTAGTCCACCCGGCATACCTGCCATACCGAAGCACGAGGCGAGAGGCCCCGCGATGACCATTGCCCGCGTAGCCCGCGGGATCAACCCGCTACGCGATCCCCGGGACAAGCGGCTGCCGCGGGTCGCGGGGCCTTGCGCCCTCGTGCTCTTCGGTGTCACCGGTGATCTGGCCCGCAAGAAGCTGCTCCCGGCGATCTACGACCTGAGCAATCGGGGGCTGTTGCCCTCCAGCTTTGCCCTGGTCGGTTTCGCCCGCCGGGAATGGGGCGATGAGGACTTCGCCACGATCGTGCACGACGCGATCAAGGAGGGGGCGCGAACCCCATTCCGGGAAGAGGTCTGGCGCAGCCTCGCCGAAGGCATCCACTTCGTCCAGGGCAGCTTCGACGACGACGCCGCCTTCGAGCGACTGAGCGAGGTGCTGACCACGCTGGCCGCCGAGCGCGGCACCGGGGACAATGCCGCCTTCTATCTGTCCATCCCGCCCGACGCCTTCGGCACGGTATGTCAGCAGTTGGAGCGGGTGGGGCTATCGCAGGCCCCGCAGGGTGCCTGGCGCCGGGTGATCATCGAGAAGCCGTTCGGCCACGACCTGCACAGCGCTCGGGAACTCAACAACATCGTCGAAGGGGTCTTCCCACCCGACGAGGTCTTCCGCATCGACCACTATCTGGGCAAGGAGACGGTCCAGAACCTACTGGCGTTGCGCTTCGCCAACCAGATGTATGAGCCGATCTGGAACAGCCACTACGTCGACCATGTGCAGATCACCATGGCCGAGGACATCGGCATCGGCGGCCGCGCCGGCTATTACGACGGCATCGGCGCGGCCCGCGACGTCATCCAGAACCACCTGCTGCAGCTGCTGGCGCTGACCGCGATGGAGGAGCCCGCCTCCTTCGACGCCGATCAACTGCGCGCGGAGAAGGAGAAGGTGCTCGCCGCGGTCCGGGTGCCCGGCGATATCGCCTCCGCCACCGCCCGCGGGCAGTATGCCGCGGGCTGGCAGGGCAGTGAGCAGGTCGTCGGCTACCTCGATGAGGAGGGTGTCGAGCGCGGCAGCGCCACCGAGACCTATGCCGCGGTCACCCTGCACGTGGAGACCCGCCGCTGGGCGGGGGTGCCCTTCTATCTGCGCACCGGCAAACGGTTGGGCAAACGGGTCACCGAGATCGCCGTGGTCTTCACCAAGGCCCCGCATCTGCCGTTCACCCAGACCGCGACCGAAGAGTTGGGTCAGAACGCACTGGTCATCCGGGTCCAGCCCGACGAAGGGGTGACCATGCGCTTCGGGGCGAAGGTGCCCGGGGCGCAGATGGAGGTGCGCGATGTGACCATGGACTTCGGCTATGGCCGGGCGTTCACCGAGTCCTCGCCGGAGGCCTACGAGCGGCTCATCCTCGATGTCCTGCTCGGCGATCCGCCGCTCTTCCCCCGCCACCAAGAGGTCGAATTGTCCTGGAAGATCCTCGACCCGATCGAGCAGCATTGGGCGCGCACCGGCGGGCCGCTGGACAAGTACGAGGCGGGGACCTGGGGGCCGCGTTCGGCCGACACCATGTTGGAACGCGACGGCCGCAAGTGGAGGATGCCGTGATCGTCGACCTGCCGAGCACGAATACGGCCACCGTCGTCAAGAAGCTCATGCAGTTGCGCGACAATGTGGGGTCGATGGCCCTGGGCCGGGTGCTCACCCTGGTCGTGGTGGTCGATGAGGACGGGGTGGACGAGGCCGTCGAGATCGCCAATTCCGCCAGCCGTCAGCACCCGTGCCGGGTGATCGTTTTGGTGACCGCCAATGGCCGCGGAGCCGCCCGCCTCGACGCGCAGATCCGACTCGGCGGCGACGCCGGGGCCAGCGAGGTCGTGGTGTTGCGGATGTATGGGCCACTGGCCAAGCAGGGCCGCGCCGTGGTCACCCCGCTGCTGCTGCCGGACTCCCCCGTCGTCGTCTGGTGGCCGCGTGAGGCCCCGGTAGATCCGGCCGCCGACCCGGTGGGGGCGATGGCTCAGCGCCGGATCACCGACTCCGCCCGGGCGAAGCGACCCGCCACCGCCCTATCCGCGCGCGGCAAGAACTATCGCGCCGGCGACACCGACCTGGCCTGGACCCGGCTCACCCTATGGCGCGGGCAACTGGCCGCGGCCCTGGACGAACCGCCATACGTGCAGGTGACGGGGGCGACGGTGACCGGGGCGCCCGACTCCCCGTCGGTGCCCCTGCTCGCGGGCTGGCTGGCGCAGCGGTTGCGCTGCCCGGTGCGCACCAAGGCATCGCGCGCCGGCAGCGGTCTGGTGGCTGTGACGCTGGAGCGCGAGGACGCCCAGATCGAGATTGCCCGCCCGTCCGGCTCAAGTGCCACGATCACGCGCGCGGGACAGCGGGATCGGCGGATCGCGCTGCCGCCGCGCGGCGACGCCGAATGCCTAGCCGACGAATTGCACCGTCTCGATCCCGACCAGACGTATGCCGACGCCCTGATCCGCGGTATGCCGCAGGTGCGCGCGCTGCGGGACTGATTCCCCGCTCCCGCAGGCGCGGGCGAGCGAGCTCAGCGGATGAGCTTGCGATCGCGCAGCGACTCCAGCGCGTCGTCGAGGATCTGCGCGCCATCGGCCTCGGAGCGGCGCTCCTTCACATACGCCAGGTGCGTCTTGTAGGGCTCCACGCGTGGCGCGTCCGGCGGGTTGGCCTCGTCTTGTCCGGCGGGCAGACCACAGCGCGGGCAGTCCCAGAACTCGGGGACGGTGAGTCCAGGCTCCTGAGCGAAGCTGGGACGGGTCTGGTGGCGATTGGCGCACCAGTAGGAGACGTGGACCCGAGGCGCGATATCGCCGCGTTCCGCCTCCCCCATCGGCCCCGCGCCGACCCGACTTCCCCGTATGGCGTTGCCTCCGGCCATGGGAACCTGCGTCCTCTCTGACGAACTGGGTGGACAGATCAGCCCGGGTCCGGGCGGATCAGACGTTGAAGCGGTCGATCAGCCCGATCCCGACGATGGCGGTCACCCAAATGAGGGCGATCATGATGGTGATCCGGCTCAGGTTGCGCTCGGCAACCGAGGATGAGGACATCGAGGTCGACAGACCGCCACCGAACATGTCCGAGACGCCGCCGCCCTTGCCCTTGTGCAGCAGGATCAGCAGGGTCAGGAAGAGCCCGGAGATGACGAGCAGCACCTGCAGCCCGATTCGCACCGCGTTCACAGTCTACCTTTCACGAGATGGTCCGGCCGCCCGCAGGCGACCGGACCCTCAGGATAACCCGCCGGCCCGACTAGGCCGACGCGGTCAGATGCTTCTGGTAGCGGCAGATTGCCGCGAACTCCGCCGGATCCAGCGAGGCACCGCCGACAAGAGCACCGTCGATGTCCTCCCCGGCCATGATTGCCGCGATATTGCCGGACTTGACCGAACCGCCATACAGGATCCGGATGCCGTCGGCGGCGTCACCGCCATACATCTCGGCGAGCTGGGTGCGGATGGCTCCGCAGACCTCCTGCGCGTTCTCCGGGGTGGCCACCGCTCCGGTGCCGATCGCCCATACCGGCTCATAGGCGACGACCAGCTCGCGCACCTGCTCGGGGGTCAACTCGGCCAGGCTGGCGCGCAACTGGTGCAGGATGAACGGAATGTGCCGGCCGCTCTCGCGCACCTCCAAGGACTCCCCGATGCACAGGATCGGCGTCAACCCGTAGCGGAAGGCGGCCTGCAGCTTGTTGGAGACCATGTCGTCGCTCTCGCCATGGTGCTCGCGTCGCTCGCTGTGCCCGACGATCACATAACGGCAGCCCAGCTTGGCCAAGAACTTCCCGCTGACCTCACCGGTGAAGGCCCCGCTGTCGTGGACCGAGAGGTCCTGGGCGCCATACCGGATGTCCAGCCGGTCACCGTCGACCATGGTCTGCACGGTGCGCAAATCGGTGAACGGCGGGCACACCACGACCTCGACCGCGGCGAAGTCGTGACGAGCATCCCGCAGGGTCCAGTCCAACTTCTGCAGGACGTGGGTGGCCTCGAGGTGGTCGAGGTTCATCTTCCAGTTGCCCGCCATCAGCGGGGTGCGACTCACTTGGCGTCCTCCATGATGCTGATCCCGGGCAGGTCCTTGCCCTCGAGGTATTCCAGGCTGGCGCCGCCGCCGGTGGAGATGTGGCCGAAGTCAGCGTCGGCGAAACCCAACTGCCGCACGGCCGCCGCGGAGTCGCCGCCGCCGACGACGGTGAGCGCGCCGCGCTGGGTCGCCTCGACCAGGGCCCGG
>CAKZIH010000180.1 GCA_936931335.1 uncultured Nostocoides sp.
GGTCGCCTCACCGCTCGGGCCCGGGCCCGGGCCCGGGTCGAGGCCGAGCAGCAAGCGTGCACCGGCCGGCTCAATGAGATTGCCGCCCTTGGTCTGATAGTGCCGGGTGCGGCCGAGGCAGGCGGCCGGACTGATGCGCTTTCCGAGCTACTCGCGGCGTGCCGTGCGCACGGGCCCGCCGCAGACGCGGTGCGGCTGGCCGGGGCGGATGTGGCCGGTGCCCTACGCGAGATCCAGCGCGCCGCAACGGCGCTGGGCGCCACCAGGGCGACCGCCGAGCAGGCCATGGAAGGGGTGGCCCCGGCAGCCGCCACCATGGCGCAGGCGCGCGAACGGGTCCACGCGCTTACCGAGGTGGCCGCCGAAGGGCCCAGCGCCGATCGGGCCTGGGCCGAGCTCGACCAGCGGCGCCGCCTGACCGAAGACTTGGCCGCGACCGCGGCAACGATCGCCAGCCTGGAGAGTGAGTTGCTCGGTGCGCGCGAACGCGCGCTGGAGGCCCGCGGCCGGTTGCTCGACCTGCAACAGCGCCGGCTCGACGACCTAGCCGGCGAACTCGCCGCGGGATTGCACGCGGGTGATCCGTGCCCGGTATGTGGTTCCGCCGACCACCCGCAGCCGGCGCTCCCCGCGCCGGGCTGGTCCCCCGCCGAACTCGCCGCCGCTCAGCAGGCCGCTGACCGGACCGCCGAGGTTGTCACCGACCTGCGTAGCCGGATCCGGGCCACGAGTGAGCGACAAGCGGACCTGGCCGCCCAACTGGGGCAACTGCCGGGTCCGGAGCTGGCCGGGGAGGACTTGGTGGCCGCACTCGAGGGTGCGGCGGACCGGGTACGGGTCATCCGCGCCGCGGCCGGTCAATTGCGGGCCGCGCGGGGCGCCGAGGATGCGGCTGAGGCGGCTGCCCGGACGGCTGAGCAGGGCGCTCACGCAGCCGTGGCCCGTACCGAGGCCGCGGAGCAGGAAGTGGCCGAGGTGCGGCGTCGGCTCGCCTCGGTCCTGGGCGTGCTCGCCGAGGCCCTGGCCGATCATGACGACTGTCCGTGCGTCGACCCGGATGCCTCTGGCACATTGGCGGACTCGGGTTGTGGGGGCATCACCCGCGAAGCCGTGGCCGATGGCTGGGGTGGAGAGGGCGGCATACCGGAAACGGACCTCAACCCGGCAACGGATCTCGCTGCGGCGCAGCTCGCGCAGCGGCACGCCGCCACCGTGGCTGCCCGTCACCGCGAGGCGATGCAGGCACTGGAGGGCGCTGCCGTTGCCGACCGCAGTCTTGCCGCGGCGCTGGCTGAGGCGGCGGAGGTAGAGAGCGAGTTCGTGACGGCCCTGGCGGAGTCTCCTTTCGCGGATGCCGCCGAATTGGCCAATGCGGTTATGCCCCCGCGAGACCTGACCGCCGTGGCCGCGTTGATCGCCGACCATGACCGCGACTTGCGAGTCGCCGAGGAAACGCTCGCCGATCCGCAGATCGCCGCGGCCCTGGATGACCACACCGTGGCCGACCCACAGGTCACCGGGGCCGCCGCGGACCAGGCACGGGCGGCAGCCTTGGCCGCGGCCCGTCGCCAGCACGAGACCGAGCGGCTGGCGGGTTCCATTGCGGCACAAGCGGACAGCCTCCTCGCTGCGGCCGAGGCGGTGGTTGCCGCGCGCGATGCGGTCGCCCAGGTGAGCGCCCTTGCCGACCTCGTGGCTGGCACCTCACCGGACAACATCATGCGGATGCGGTTGTCCACCTTCGTCCTGGCCTCCCGGCTCGAGCGGGTGGTGGAGCTGGCTAACGAGCGGTTGGAGCGCATGGGCGAAGGCCGGTTCCGCCTGGAGCACGATGATGCGCTGGCGGCTCACGGCGCCCGCTCTGGCCTGGGTTTGCGGGTGCGCGACGAATGGTCGGGCACCACGCGTGCCACCGGCAGCCTGTCCGGTGGCGAATCCTTCCTCGGTTCCCTCGCCCTCGCCCTCGGGCTCGCCGATGCCCTGCGCGAGAGCACCGGCGGCGTCGAGGTGCAGACGCTTTTCGTCGATGAGGGCTTCGGCGCGCTGGACGAGAGCAGCCTGGACGAGGTCCTCGACGTCCTGGACGACCTGCGCGATGGCGGCCGGGCGGTCGGCGTGATCAGCCACGTCCCGCAGCTGCGGGCCCGCATCCCCACCCAACTGGCGGTGACCAAGGACGCCAGCGGCTCAGCCCTCAACGCCTTGGTCGGGCCCGCCGCCTGAGTTCATTCGTACCCGGCCTGAGCAACGGCCAGGTACGACCCGACCGCGGCCATCCGGCCCCTCATGGCCGCGGCATCACTCGCCGCGGCCGTTCAGTCCTCGAATGCCTCCGGCGGGGGGCAACTGCATACCAGGTTGCGGTCGCCATAGGCGCCGTCGATGCGGCCCACCGGCGGCCAGTACTTTTGCGGCACGTGACCTTGGGGGAAGGCACCGGTCATCCGGCCATACGGCCGCTCCCACTCTCCCGCCAGCGTGATCGCGGTATGCGGTGCCCGTCGCAGGGGACTATCCGCGAGCGCGACGCTGCCATCCTCGATCTCCTGGATCTCCGCACGGATGGCGAGCATCGCCTCGCAGAAGCGATCCAGCTCGCGCAGGTCCTCGCTCTCGGTCGGCTCGACCATGAGCGTGCCGACTACCGGGAAGGACATCGTCGGGGCGTGGAAGCCGTAGTCGATGAGCCGCTTGGCGATGTCGTCGACGGTGACGCCGCTGCTCTTGGTCAGCGGGCGCACATCGAGAATGCACTCGTGCGCGACCAGGCCGCCGGCTCCGGTGTAGAGCACCGGGAAGGCCTCACCCAGGCGGGCGGCGACATAGTTGGCGCCGAGCACCGCGACGCGGGTTGCTTCGGTCAGCCCGGCACCACCCATCAGCCGGATGTAGGCCCAGGAAATCGCCAGGATGCCCGCGGAACCGAAGGGTGCCGCGGACACCGGGGCGCCCTGGCGCTCGGGCAGCACCGGGTTCGCCGGCAGGTAGGGCGCGAGGTGCTCCCGTACCCCGATCGGACCGACCCCCGGGCCGCCGCCACCATGCGGGATGCAAAAGGTCTTGTGGAGGTTGAGGTGTGACACATCGGAGCCGAACTTGCCCGGCCGGGCTAGCCCGACCAGCGCGTTGAGGTTCGCGCCATCGACATACACCTGGCCGCCGGCGTTGTGGATGAGCTCGCACAACTCAGTGATCGTGTCCTCGTACACCCCAA
>CAKZIH010000181.1 GCA_936931335.1 uncultured Nostocoides sp.
CCCACTCGTCGTTATCCCGCCATTTGCGCGTCTCCGGCGTGGCGCTAACAAATTCCCAGCTTGTTAGGTAGACTTCCGATGTATCGGTTCGATATATCGGGGGGAGTACCGTGGCGCGTCGTCAGCAACCGTTGGAGTTCGCCGTTCTCGGCCTGCTCCACGAAGGCCCTATGCACGGCTATGAACTGCGCAAGCGCCTCGATCTCGCCATCGGTCTGTTCCGGGCGCTGTCTTTCGGCACGCTCTATCCCGCGCTGCGTCGGTTGGTTGCCGCCGATTACCTCACCGAGACCACGGACGCCACCGCGTCCGCGGCTCGCCCCCGGATCACCTACCGACTCACCGAGGCCGGCCGGGACCGATTCGCCGAGCTCGCCTCCCGGTTGGAAGCCGATGCCTATGACGACGACGGTTTCGAACTGCGGCTGGCCTTCTTCGCCCGGACTGAGTCCGTGGTGCGGCTACGCGTCCTCGATGGTCGGCGGGCCCGGCTGGAGGAGCGGCTCGCCGCGCTGCGCGCCGGTGCTCGGGATCCCTCGGCCGAGCGCGACACCTGGAGTCTGGCCCTGCGCCGGCATTCCGAAGAGCAGTTGGAGCGAGACATCCGCTGGCTGACCGAGCTCGCGGCCGCCGAACGCAGCGCCCCCGTCGCCCGACCGGGCACCCTCACCGACCCCGGCCACCCGGCCTTCCGGTCCACTACCCCACCCACCCAGCGCTAGGGAGCACATCATGGGTTCGATCCGCGTCGCCATCGTCGGCGTCGGCAACTGCGCGAGTTCGCTCGTGCAGGGCGTGCAGTACTACCAGGACGCCGACCCGGCCGGGACCGTCCCGGGTCTCATGCACGTGCAGTTCGGTCCGTACCACGTCAAGGATGTCGAGTTCGTGGCCGCCTTCGACGTGGACGACAAGAAGGTCGGCAAGGACCTCGCCGAGGCCATCAACTCCTCGGAGAACAACACCATCCGCATCTGCGAGGTGCCCACCTCGGGCGTCACCGTGCAGCGCGGCCACACTCTCGACGGGCTCGGCAAGTACTACCGGCTCACCATCGACGAGTCGGCCCAGGAGCCGGTGGACGTCGTCCAGGCGCTCAAGGATGCCCAGGTCGACGTACTCGTCTCCTATCTGCCGGTCGGCAGCGAGGAGGCGGATAAGTTCTATGCCCAGTGCGCCATCGACGCGGGCGTCGCCTTCGTCAATGCCCTGCCGGTATTCATCGCCAGCGACCCGGAGTGGGCGGCGAAGTTCGAAGCCGCCGGCGTCCCGGTCATCGGCGACGACATCAAATCCCAGGTCGGCGCCACGATCACCCACCGGGTGTTGGCCAAGCTCTTCGAGGACCGTGGCGTCACCCTGGATCGCACCTACCAGCTCAACGTCGGCGGCAATATGGACTTCAAAAACATGCTCGAGCGCGAGCGCCTGGAGTCCAAGAAGATCTCCAAGACCCAGGCCGTCACCTCGAACCTGCAGACCGGCCCGCTGGCCGGCAAGACCGAGGTCCGGGCCGTGCACATCGGTCCCTCGGACTATGTCGCCTGGCTGGATGACCGCAAGTGGGCGTATGTCCGCCTCGAGGGCCGCGCCTTCGGCGATGTCCCCCTCAACCTGGAATACAAGCTCGAGGTCTGGGACTCCCCCAACTCCGCGGGCATCATCATCGACGCGATTCGCGCCGCCAAAATCGCCAAGGACCGCGGCGTCGGCGGCCCGCTGCTCTCGGCCGCGGCATACCTGATGAAGTCCCCGCCGCAGCAGCGCGAGGACACCGAGGGCCGCGCCCGCCTCGAGGCCTTCATCGCCGGCACCGAGGAGCGCTGACGCTCAGGTCCCACGCAAACGTGAGCGGGCGGCATACCTCCTGATGAGGTATGCCGCCCGCTTACGTATGCGGTGTGAGCGTCAGCCCAGGTACTTCTGCAGCTGCGCCTCGACGCCGGTCGAGACGCTGGCGGGGCCACCGACCACGACGATCTTGTTCGGCTTGAGCCGCTTGAGCTCGGTGTCGATGCTGGCCGGGATCGCGTCGCTGTCCACGAGCAGCACCGGGGCCGCGTCGCGGCCGGCCACCGGGGCGGCCGAGAGGGCGTCCGCGAAGACGCGGCCGGAGGCGACATAGACGGTGCCACCGGTGTTCGCGAAGGCGTTGGCGGAGATGGTGGCCGAGGTCGAGAAGCGGTCCGCGCCGGACCAGCGGGAGACCGAGCCCGTGGTGAACCGGGTCAGGAAGGAGTAGGTCTCCGCGTCGATGGTGTTCTCGCCGCCCAGCACCACGATGCGCTGCGGGGTGAGGCGGGTGAGCTCCTTCTTCACCACCCCGGGGACGCCGTCACCCTCGACCAGCAGCAGCGGGCCGGGGGTCTTGCCGGCCACGGGCGCACCGGAGAGGGCGTCGGGGAAGACCTCACCGGAGGCGACATACGCCGTGGTGGGGTTGGGCTCATAGTTCAGCGAGCTGATCTTCGCCGAGGTGCTGTACCGGGTCTGACCGGCCACCCGCTCGACCTCCGGGGCCAGCTTCTTCAGCGCATTGGTCACGGCGCCGGTGATCGTGGCGGTGCCGCCGAAGATCACGATCTTCTGCGGCTTCAGGCGCTCGAGTTCGGCGGAAACCGCGCTGGGCAGCTCGTCGGGACGGGTCAGCAGCACCGGGCCACCGAGCTTGCCGGCGACCGGAGCCCCGGAGAGGGCGTCGGTGAAGACCTGGCCGGAGGCGACATAGGCGACCGAGACGCCGGGGGCGTAGCTGGCGGCGGAGATATTCGCCGACGCCTCATACCGGTCCGCGCCGGCGATCCGGGTGACGCTACCGGCGTCGGGGGCGGCGGTGGCAGCCACGGGGGCTAGGGCGAAAGCCCCGGCGAGGGCGCCGGCGGCGAGCGCCACGCGACGGCTGGTGGTGAGGGTCATGCGGTACTCCTTGGTAGGGGGATCAGGGAACGACATAGGCGCCGAGCTGGTCCTCGACGTCGGTGCTCACGGAACGGGTGCCACCGAGGACGACGATCTTGCGCGGCTGCAGGCGGCTGAGTTCGGCGGCGATCTCTCCGGGGATCCGGGTGTCGTCGACCAGCAGCATCGGGCCCTTGCGGATACCGGCGACCGGGGCGCCGGCGAGGGCGTCGGAGAAGACCTGGCCGTAGGCGACATAGGCGACGGAGACGCCCGGCGCGAAGGAGCGCGCGGAGATGTCGGCGGACGCGTCATACCGGTCCCCGCCGTAATAACGCTCCACGAAGCCCTCGGTGTAGGTCGACAGCTTGGTGAGGACCTCATCGGAGACCGAGTTCGGGCCACCGAGCACCACGATGCGCTTGGGGTTGAGCCGGTCGAGCTCCTCGGCGATCACCGAGGGCAGGGTGTTGTCGTCGGTCAGCAGCATCGGCGAACCGGACATCCCGGCCACCGGACCACCGGACAACGCGTCGGGGAAGACGATGCCCGAGGCCACGTATGCTGTGCTCACCCCAGGGTTGAAGGACTCCTGGCTGATCTGGGCGGAGGCCTCGTAGCGGTCCGAACCCATCCACCGCTCGACACCGCCGGAGGTATAGGCGCGCAGCTGGGACTCCACGGAACTGGAGACGCTGGCCGGACCGCCGAGGACGACGATCTTGCGCGGGGCCAGGCGCCGCAGCTCGGTGGCCACGGCCGAGGGGATCTCGTCATCGCGAACCAGGAGCATTGGACCACCGAGCTTGGTGGCCACCGGCGCGCCGGAGAGGGCGTCGGTGAACACCGCGCCGGAGGCGACGAATGCCACCGGGACCCCCGCGTTGAAGCTCGCCGCCGAGACATTGGCGGCCGCCTCATAGCGGTCGGCGCCGTCGATGCGCTCCACCCCCGCGACCTTGTCGCCCGGTGCCCCCTGGGCCGTGGTCGCGACGACTGGCGCGATTGCGGTCACGGCGCTCACGGCTACCGCGAGCACCCCCCGGCGCCAAGCTGCATTGCTCATGGGTGAAGTCTCCTCGGATGTCTTGTCCGCAGACCGGTTACCGGTCGCCCCAGGGCAGGGTAACCAATCTCGCTGGCGACGGCACCTTCGTGCGTGGCACCGGCACGTATCAGCCCTCCTCGCCGCGGATATCGACGACCAGCACGGTGACATTGTCGTGGCCCCCGGCGGACAGGGCCGCCTGCACCAGCGCATCGGCCGCGCCCTGGGGATCCTGTGCGGTCTCCAGCACCCAAAAAATGTCGTCCGGCGGCACTTCGTCGGTCAGCCCGTCGGAACACACCAACAGCCGATCACCGGGCACCAGATACACGCGCACCAGGTCGACATCGACCGCGGGGCGCGCCCCGAGCGAGCGCGTCACGATATGCCGCAACGGATGAATGGCCGCCTCTTCGGGGGCGATCATTCCGTAGTCCACCATCTGCTGAACCTCGGAGTGATCGGTGGTCACCTGCCGCAGCTCACCCTCGTGCACGAGCAGCACGCGGGAGTCCCCGACATTGAAGATCACCCAGCCGCCGTCGGTCAGTGCCGCGCAGCCGGTCACGGTTGTCCCCATTCCGCGCTGCTCGGGCAGGCGCCCGCCTTCCCAAATCCGGGCGTTGGCTTCCTGGATCGCCGCCGCAACGCGTCCGGGATCGGTCAGCTCTGCGCCGACCAGGGGGCGCAGGGCTTCGATGGCCAGAGCGCTGGCGATCTCGCCGGCCGCATGCCCGCCCATACCGTCGGCGACGGCATAGATGGGGTAGGCGGCGATCGAGCAGTCTTCGTTCTGCTCGCGCACCCGTCCCTGGTGCGTCGCCAATCCGACCTCGATCACGGTGGCTAATCTCCCACACCGCGTGTGGTGGCTGCCACTGCCCGTCGGGACGTGGACCCGGCCGGGTCAGCGCAGATAGGACCCCAGTTGTGCGCGCACGCTCTCGGAGACGGTCGCGGGTCCGCCGAGCACCACGATCCGGCGCGGCTGCAGACGCTCCACTTCGGTCGCGACGACATCCGGCAGCCTGTTGGTGTCGACGAGCAGTACCGGGCCCCGGTTGACCCCCGCCACCGGTGCGCCGGACAGCGCGTCGGGGAAGGTCCGACCGGAGGCGACAAAGACCACACCGACACCCGGGCCGTAGTTGTCCCGGGAGATCGCGGCCGAGGTCTCGAAGCGATCCGCCCCAGACCAGCGGGCCACCGTGCCTGAGGTGAAGGACTTGAGTTGCGCCTCGATCTGCGGGGAAACCGTGTTGGGGCCGCCGAAGACGACGATGCGCTGCGGCTGCAGTCGGCGCAGTTCGGCCTGAATGCTGTCCGGGATCGTGGCGGTGTCCACCAGCAGCACCGGGTTGCTGTTCTTGCCAGCCACTGGGGCGCCCGAGAGCGCGTCGGTGTAGATCCGGCCCGAGGCGATGTATGCGGTTTTCACCCCAGCCGGGAAGGAGTTCGCGGAGATCGCGGCGGAGGTGGAGAAGCGGTCCGCACCACTCCAGCGCGTCACCCCGCCCGCGGTGTAGGTCTGCAGCCGCGCGAGTACCCCGTCAGTCACCGTCGACGGCCCGCCCAGCACGACGATGCGCCCGGGCTGCAGCCGACGCAGTTCGGCCTGGATGGCGCCGGGAATCTCGTCCTGACGGGTCAGCAGGATCGGGCCTCGATCCTTGCCGGCCACCGGCGCCCCGGACAGGGCGTCGGCATAGACCTCACCGGAGGCGACATAGGCGACCGGGACGCCCGGGGAAAAGGTGCGCGCGGAGATCGCGGCGGACGCGCCATACCGGTCCGCACCGCTCCAGCGCTCAACCTTGGCGAGCGCCGGGAACTCGACCTTGACCGAGGCACCGGCGTCGGTTGCGGACAGGACGGTCAGGCGCATGACCTCACCGGGGGTAGCCCAGCTCTCCCCGGGCTCCAGGCCGGGGTGACGCTCGGTCGCCCCGACGATGCCATCGGCGTGGAAGTCCAGGACGACGCTACTGGCGGGGTCGCTGGAGGCCAGATCCTGCATCCGGACGATGACGCCGCCACCGGGGTCGGGGCGGCTTTCGCCCGCA
>CAKZIH010000182.1 GCA_936931335.1 uncultured Nostocoides sp.
ACTCCTCGAAGCCGGCGGATTCAGACCACAACTACACCCCGAATTGTGAAGAGCCCCATATACAACGCGGTGGGGCGCCGACGGGGTTGCACGACGGGTGTAGGTTCCGGCGCTTCCCGTCCGAGGTGTAGGCCGCTGACCTGCGGCGGGACAAGTTGCCGAGACGCGGTCCGTCTCAATAAGTTGTCCCAATCGTCAGCGGCCTGGCGAGGGGCCTGGGTGCTCAGACCGGAGTTCAGACGTCACGGACACAGCTAGATGAAGAAGGCGCTCGTCACGCCTACGCGCGTCACCGGCCTGCTTGACGCGAAGTCCGGTACTCAGGGCATGTGTGATCGCCCCTCCGGCCACAGCGGATCCGAAGTTTCCCCCGACGAACAAGCCGCCTAGTGAGGCCACAGCCGAGATTCCGAAGTTCTGGAGGCCTCCAACCAGGCTTGGCATGATTCGTGACTTGAGGACTCGACGCCTGAGGATGTCGGTGGCCCGCTCGAGTTCGTCGGCGAACTGCAAAGTAGCTGTCGCGGATGGGAGGACACCGTCCTCGCTCTCAGTAACCTCAACGCCGGAGACTGCCTGAAGGATCAGACCTCGCCATTCGTCGAACGAATCCTCGTTTCTTCGAATCTGTACTAGCTCGGGAGCGTGGGACGCCAAGCGAGGAAGCCGAACGCTCGCCAACTGACGTAGCGCATGAGGGGGATGGCGATCGGCGCCCGACAGGGCTGCCGCGAGGCCTTGCGCTTCCACGCGGGAACGGAAAAGTGGATGCGCGTTCGTGCCCCAGTGCTCGAGGTGCGCCACGTAGGCAGCGACGTCTGCGGCGACCTCAGAAGCCATTAGGACGCCTAGAGATTCTTCGTCAGACCGGGGGGCGAAGACACGATCTACTTCAAGATCATGCGGAAGCTCCGGTATCGAGAGACGTCCGGCATTCGCTGCCGCGATGATCGCTTCCACGCATGCTTTGCGGCGGCCGAGCATCAACGGGTGTCGCTTCCAGCTGCTTACTGGGACGAACTGGATCGATCCGTCCTCGAACAGCGGTCGCAGAGTCAGCAGAGTTTCGGCTGCCAGTGCCCGCTCTTGTGGGCTGTCCGAGGCGAGATAGCCAATGGGGTCGTCGAGGATCAATTCGTGCGCGTAGAGGAGGATCCCGGCTCCCTCCGTTGCTAGTGCGAGCTGGCTCGTTGCCGACAATCGGTCGACCAGAGAATGAGTGAGGACTGGTCGAAGCTTCCCAACGTCGAGGGAGGTCACACTGAGACCTGACTGACGGTCGAAGAGGAAGTCCTCGAAAGCGTCCAGGTGCTCTTCGGGGGCGGCGACGATTCGACGTGCGAGGTTCCGATCGAGATCTTCGCCCCAGAATTGCGCGATGCTTGCGTACGGGTCATCTACCATCGGCGCGCCAATCCTGTCGCCGCGAGACGCCCTAGCCCATTCCTCGGCGCGGTTGCCAGGTGTGTGTGCACCGCGGCCAATTGTCCGCCGAGCCCACGTCTTCGCAGACGAGGAGTCACGCGTGGTCCTTTCGGGTGGCCTGCAGGCGGAGCCTCCAAAAGCAGGGATCAGGTCGCAGCAGGCGTCGGCGGATCGACAGTAGGTGCCGACCCAGCACGAGTCCCTTGAGGGTCTTGCTGGCATTCGGGTCGTCCAGCGAGAAAACCCGTGTTCGGTGCGTGACGATGCAGGTCCGCTCCTGCGGGACTTGCCACATGCGGGGGTTCTGGGTGAGCACGCCCCAGCCGCGCTGTCCGGCCTCGGTGAGGAAGGTGATGTCCTCCAGCCCCTGGGCGGTTTCGTCGCCGTAGTGATCACGTAACGGGATTCCGTGTAGGCCGTCCATCTTGCAAATCTCGTAGGCGACCTCGGGTGCGAGGCACCTGTCGACCAGGAGGATCTGGTCGCCTTTACGCGGCCGTGGCCGCCCAGTCCCGGTGTTCATCGACTGCGGCCACCTCCTGCAGGGTGAGCTCGTACTGCTGCATGACCTCGTCGACAGAGTCGCCGCCCGCGAGGCTCCCTAGGACGGCGAAGACCGGGACTCGGTTGCGGACGAAGGTCATTCGCCCGGCGTTG
>CAKZIH010000183.1 GCA_936931335.1 uncultured Nostocoides sp.
GTCAGCCGGCACCGGGTCGCCGCCACCACCAAGCCGCACGGCCCCTTCCCCCGCCGATCCCAGCGAATCCCCGACGGGATCTACTGCCGCAGCGACCTCGCCGCCCTCTTCGGCATCGCCAGCCAAACGATCGGCACCTGGCACACCCAAGGCCACCTCCCCCCACCCGACTTCACCACCAGCCGCGGCCGGCCCCTATGGCTCCCCGGCACCATCGAGCAGTGGCTACCCACCTCCGGGCTGACCCCGTGTAACGCCTGTGGGGCCTACTCACGCCGACCCGAAAGCCACCAGGGAGTACACCGACACCGTTGAGCCGCCGCGCATCAGCGGGGGTGGAGTCGATGAACACCAAGATCCAGCTCCCGCCTCCGCCCGCATCGTCTGCGTGGGAATGCGGGCAACACAGCTCGGCTTTCCCTCAGGGAAATACCCACCGAGCAGGGTAGTTCCCGAAAGTCGCTGACCCGGCTCAACGGCCGCGATGGGATGCCTTAAGGCACAGCAGCCACTCCCAGTCAGGCACACCTGACGTCGCCAACGTTGTGGATCGCAATCCGCGTCTCTCCGCCCACATTGGGCGAAGGGAACCGTGGCCACGCCTCAGCCTCTTGACGGTGTCGGCGACTGTCCCGCGGCCAGCGACCGCGCTGTGCCCTTGTCCGTCTGCAACATGGGACCAGTAGCACCCGGGTTGTCGGGCGATTAGGGCAGGATTGTGCGCATGAACCTGCTTCATGGTGAGACCGTTGACCTCAACCCCAAGGTCTTGGACACCCAATACACTGCAGACGAGGTCATCAACGAGAAGTACGTGCGCGGCGAGGTCCGAATCGTCACGGAGCAGGCCCGCTATCCTTTGAGCTCGATTCCGGACCTACTGAGTAGTGGCCACTACCTGCTCCGGCCCGAGTACCAACGTCGACACCGTTGGTCCGTTGCCAAGAAGTCCCGACTCATCGAATCACTAGTCATGAACGTTCCCATCCCACCCATCTTTCTCTACGAGTACGAGTTCGGGAAGTATGAGGTGATGGACGGCCTGCAGCGCCTCTCCACTATTCGCGACTTCTACCGCGACGATTTCAATCTCAGCGGCCTCGACGAATGGTCTGAACTTTCCGATCGACGCTACTCTACGCTCCCCTCAAGCATTCGAGCGGGAATTGACCGACGCTATCTTTCATCGATAATCCTTCTGCAGGAAACCGCCAAGGACCCCCAGCAAGCGCAAAACCTGAAGCAGTTGGTCTTCGAGCGCATCAATAGCGGTGGCGAGAAGCTAACACCTCAAGAGTCTCGAAACGCCATATACGGGGGCGCCATGAACGAGTTGTGCCTGCGTCTGTCGAGGGAACCAGCGCTTTGCCTAACCTGGGGTATCCCTGTGCCAGTGCATGACGACGACGTCACCGAAGATGACGAGGAGCTTCTGGAGAATGACCTCTATCGGGAGATGTTCGACGTTGAGCTGGTCCTGCGATTCTTCGCCTTCCGTCAAGACCCGCAGCATCTTCGCGGGGTACTTAGGGACTACTTCGACGCATATATGAAGGCGGCCAATCAGTTTCCTTCGGAGCTTCTCAGTGCGCTTGGGATCCTCTATAAGGAAACGATTCAGCTCGCCTTCGACCTCTTTGGCGAACGCGCCTTTTGGCTTTGGCGGCAGCGAAATGGCAGATGGAACTGGTACAGCCGGCCGACGACGGTCGCCTACGACACAATCATGTGGGTTCTCAGTCAGCGGATTGACAAGGGCGAGCATCTTCGTGCGCGGGCGGAGCACCTCCGGGAGGAGTTGCCTCGCTTTTACGAGGAGCACTATGAGGACTTCGCAGGGCGGTATACGAACCCAAGCAACATCATTTCGCGCCGTGAACTCTTCGCCGAGTGGCTCGACTCTGCTTCAGCCACAGCAGCACCATGAGATCCGCCCTGCTTGAGTTTGAGCGGGCTACCGGTGACCTCGCATCATTGCTCGACCGGAACAAACTTGAGGAACAGATACTCTCCTGGTCCGGCAACGATCCTTTGCCCCCTGAGATCAATGAACTCTTGGTCCGGTACCGCAGATGCGTCGAACCGTTCTCGCTTCGTCAGGCCCAGTACTCAATGCAACTCGTGCTTCTCTATGGAGCGTTCGAGCGGCTCATAGAGGGCCTGTTAATCGGGCTTGCGGATGCCCTATCCAATGTGGTTCCGAGTTTCGACCAACTTCCGGCTCGTGTCCGGGAGAACCACCGTCGAAAATCGCTCGATGCGCTGAGGGATGAGGTTTGGCTCAGTCGCCAGGCAGACCCCGCACTCGCAAGTCGCCTTATCGAAAATCTCAATTCATGCGAGAGTCGACTTTCAAACTACGCACTGAACTCGCCGGCCTACGCTCGTCACGGCGCGAATTTCAGGCGGGCGCAGATTGATGAGGCCTTCCGAGAGCTTGACGTCAGCAATCTTTGCGTACGCGCCGCTTCAACCCACCACTTCCGAGCTTATCTCGACGAGGAGGTCAGGAGCGCGGGACTGCTCGACGCGTCCTTGGGCGCCATCGACGATCTTGCAGAGCGGCGAAATGAGATTGCACACGGCAGTCCCAGCCAACTGCTCAATGTCGATGAGTTGAAGGGATACCTCGACTTCGTTCGAGCGCTGGGGCGCGGTGCCTATACGGTTCTATGCCAGTACGTCGCGCAGTTTGTGGTGGGACATCATGCTCAAGCGCTCGGCGCAATAGGCAAAATCCATTATCTACACGTTGTCTGCCTCGACACAGGTGTGCTGCCCGAAGGTACGCGAATGGAGGTAGGAGATCTTATCGCCATGCGAAATGAGGGGAATTCTGGGTTCACGCTGGGCGAGATTAGGCGGCTTCGACTTGAATCGGGAGATGTGCCGAGCTTCCGCACGCAACGGGGCCTCGAGGTTTGTATCGAAACGAGTATCCGCCTTCGGGAGACTCGAGATCTCTATCTGGTTGCGCGCGACAACCAGACGGCGATTGCGCTAGCTCGACCGCTGCCCTGATCACACAGAAGGCGCTTCCTAGCGCCGCCAAGCGGTGCCCTGCGTGGCGATGCGTTGCAGCTCAGGGCTGAGCCAGCCAACTGGCGACGGGTCGAGCCGCGTGACCGTTCTTTGCGAGAGAGCCCGATGCTGGCAGAGGCAGGTGACCCTACTCGTCGCCTTCCTCATCGTCGTCGATCTCTTCGAACCAGTAGTCGTGTGTGTTCGACAGATACTCCGCTGCAGATTGGAGGTCGGTCTGTAGGTCGCTGATTTTGGCGTCCAGTTCATTGATTCTGCGCGACAGATCAGCCTCCTCCTCCGCAGTCTCCCAGGCTTCCGATTCGAGGTGCTCCATCTGTTCTTCGAGCTCAGTGATCTCATCTTCGATTCTGCTGTGCTCGTCCCCAGCGCTGCGCAACGACGACTGGGACTGTCGCGGTAACGGTGTAAGAGGCCTGATCGCCCCGGTGGGGGCAGGAGG
>CAKZIH010000184.1 GCA_936931335.1 uncultured Nostocoides sp.
AGGCGATGACCGGGCTCAAGCGGGTATGCGGTGACTTGCGCTTCCTGGGCAGCTATCCGCGCGCGGATCGCTCCCGCGCGGTGGTGGCCCCGCACAATGCGGACGCGGACTTCCGCGCCGCCGCCGACTGGCTCGCGGGACTGCGCGCGCTGACCGGGACGCCACCCCCGGATCCCAGGCCCGGATTAACGGACCCCGGATTGACAGACCCGCTTAGGTAAGGCTTACCTTTGCTATACCCCGGGTGTCCGCCCGGGCGTGAAGGGAGTCGGTCATGCTGGTCAGCAATGCGCTGGTCGGGCTGCGTGAGGGGCTGGAAGCCTCCCTCGTCGTGGTCATCCTCATTGCCTTCCTGGTCAAGACTGACCGGCGCTGGGCGCTGCCCTGGGTGTGGGCAGGAGTCGGCACCGCGGTGCTGCTCTCGGCCGGCCTCGCGGGCTTCCTCACCTTCGGCACCCGCAGCCTCTCCTTCGAAACCCAGGAGTTGATCGGCGGGAGCGCCTCGATCCTCGCCGTGGCCTTCGTGACCGGCATGGTCTTCTGGATGCGGACCGCGGCGCGCACCATCTCCGGTGATCTCAAGGGTCGGATGGATCAGGCGCTCTCGGCCGGTGGATTCTGGGTCGCCCTGGTCAGCTTCCTCGGCGTGGGCCGGGAGGGCCTGGAGACGGCGATCTTCTTCTACGCCACCGCGCAGGCCGCCGGCTCCGGCACCAGCGCCCCGCTCTTCGGCTGGGTGCTGGGCATCCTCGGCGCCATTGTCCTCGGCGTGCTGCTGTACCGCGGCGCGATCACCATCAACCTGGGTAAATTCTTCCGCTACACCGGGATCTTCCTCATCTTCGTCGCGGCCGGCATCCTCGCCTATGGCATCCACGACCTGCAGGAAGCCAACTTCCTTCCGGGCCTGAACTCGCTCGCCTTCGATGTCAGCAATGTCATCGCGCCGGGCGGCTGGCTGGCCACCCTGCTCAAGGGCTTCTTCAACTTCACCCCGGCCACCACCTGGTTGCAGGCCATCGCCTGGACCGCGTATGTGGGCATCGTGCTGCCGCTCTTCTTGCGTCCGGTGCGGGTGGCCGCCCGCCCCGCCGCGCGCGTGGGTGCCCCGGCCCCCGCGGCCCGCTGATCACCACAACCCCTAGCCCACAACCTCTAGCCACTACGCCCAGGAGCCCCGTCTCATGTCTGCCGTTCGTCTTGCCCGCCTGCTCGTCGCCGCCGCGGGCGTGCTCGCCCTGGGCGCCTGCGGTAGTAACTCCGATGGCAGCACGAACTCGGCATCCGGGTCGGCGTCTTCGGCCGGTGGCCCGATCGCGGTCACCGCGACCGACACCGAATGCACAGTGGCCGCCTCCACCGCCGCCGCCGGGACCATCACCTTCAAGGTGACCAACCAGGGCAGCAAGATCAATGAGTTCTACGTCTACGCCGAGGGCGACCGGATCGTCGGCGAGGTGGAGAACATCACCCCCGGACTGAGCCGCGAGTTCCATGTCGAGGTCACCGAACCGGGCACCTACCAGACCGCCTGCAAGCCGGGGATGGTCGGCGACGGCATCCGTGCGCTGTTCACGGTCACCGGCGAGGCACCGGCGCCTAAGACCGACGACGAGGACCTGAAGGCCGCCACCACGGGTTACCAGCGGTATGTGGCGAGCCAGGCCGACGCCTTCCTCGCCAACACCACCGAGTTCGTCAAGCTGGTCAAGGCGGGCGAGGTGGAGCAGGCCAAGGCGCTCTATCCGGTCGCGCGCAGCTACTGGGAGCGGATCGAGCCGGTGGCGGAGTCCTTCGGCGACCTGGACCCCAAGATCGACGGCCGCGAGGACGTGATCGAGGAGGGTATGAAGTTCACCGGCTACCACCGCCTCGAAAAGGATCTGTGGAAGGACGGCCTGCAGCAGGACAGCTCGGCCATCGCCGACCAGTTGCTCGCCGATGTCACCGAGCTGGTGACCAAGGCCAAGCAGGTCGAGCTCAACCCGCTGCAGCTGGCCAATGGCTCCAAGGCACTGCTCGACGAGATCGCGACCGGCAAGGTCACCGGCGAGGAAGAGCGCTACAGCCACACCGACCTGTGGGACTTCGAGGCCAACTTCGAGGGCAGCAAGCAGGCCATCGCCGAGCTGCGGCCCTTCCTGGAAAAGAAGGACCCCGAGCTGGTCGCCAAGATCGACAGCACCGGCAAGGCCCTCGGCGACCTGCTGGAGAGCCACCGGGACGGCGACGGCTTCGTCCTTTACCCGGAGCTGTCCAAGGACGACATCAAGAAGCTCACCGAAGCGTTGGATGCGTTCTCGGAGAACGTCGCTCAGGTGGCCGGTGTCGTTGCCGGCAAGTGAACCCAGGCCTGCGGAGAGCGGGCTGAGCACGGAATCCGGCGCGCACGCGCCGCAGCCAACCCGCGCCGGCACCAGTCGGCGCGGGTTGGTCGGTGCCGGTGCGGGGTTGGCGGCCGGGCTGGTGGCCGGTGCCGGAGCGACCTATGCCGCCACTCGGCCCTCGTCGGACGGCTCCGAGACACCCAAGGCTGCGGCCAGTTCCGGTGATGCCAACGCGCCGCAGGGTCAGGTGCCCTTCCGCGGCACCCACCAAGCAGGGATCATCACCGCCGCCCAGGACCACCTGCACTTCGCGGCCCTGGATGTCACCACCGACGATCCGCAGGCATTGCGGGACCTGCTCACCGTGTGGACCCGGGCCGCCGAACGGATGACGTATGGCGCGGAGGCCACCCCCGGCGGGACCGTCGGCGGCGGCCCCTACAAGGTGCCCACCGACACCGGCGAGGCCCTGGACCTGCCCCCGGCCAATCTCACTATCACCATCGGCTACGGCCCGTCGCTCTTCAAGCGTTTCGGGCTGGCGGGACGCAAACCCGATGCGCTGCGGCCGCTGCCCGGGTTCCGCTTCGATGACCTGAATCCGGCCACCTGCGACGGCGATATCGCCATTCAGGCATGCGCCGACGACCCCCAGGTGGCCGTGCACGCCGTCCGCAACCTGGTGCGGCTCGGCTTCGGGGTGGTGGCGGTGCGGTGGAGTCAATTGGGGTTCGGGCGGACCTCCGCGACCACCACCACCCAGTCCACCCCGCGCAACCTCTTCGGCTTCAAGGACGGCACCAACAACCTCAAGGCCGAGAACACCGCCGACTTGGACGAGCACGTATGGGTGCCCGCCACCGACGCCGATGCCGCGGGTTCCTGGGTGGCCGGCGGCACCTATCTGGTCACTCGCCGCATTCGGATGCATATCGAGGTCTGGGACCGCAGCCATCTGCAGGACCAGCAGGACACCATCGGCCGCGGCAAGCTGGCCGGTGAACCGCTCGGTCAGAAGGCCGAATTCGATCGGATCGACTTCTCTGCCAAGGGGATCGACGGTCAGCCTGCCATCCCGATGCGCTCACACATCCGGCTCGCGCATGCGGACAACCTCGGCGGGATCCGCATTCTGCGCCGCGGATACAACTTCACCGACGGCACCGACGGCCAGGGCCATCTCAACGCCGGCTTGTTCTTCATCGCCTTTATGCGCGATCCGCAGACCCACTTCGTGCCGATGCAGCGCGAGCTGTCCAAGAGCGACCTGCTCAACGAATACATCGAGCACACCGGGTCCGCGGTCTTCGTCTGCCCGCCCGGGCTGGCCGACGGACAGGACTGGGGCGCACAGCTTTTCGGCTGATCAGTTGGTTCCGGTCGACAAAGCGCTTTCGGTCGACACGGCGCCGCCGGTTGACCAGGGGCCGCTGGATGATCAGGCGGAGAGCCGGTCCTCGTCCTGGGCCGCCACCCACGCGTCGACCTCGGCCCAGCGCTGCTCGAGCCAGGCCTCGATCGCGGCGGGATCCCGGGGGACCTGAGCCGCGGCATACGTCCTGGTGTGCACCAAGAAGGGGCGCCGGAAGGGGATCGTCTCGTAGATCGCACGCGGTCCGGTGAGCATGCCGAAGCCAGCATGGGCGACGATCATCACGTCCGCGTCCGGGCGTTCGGTGAGGGTGGCCACCACGCCCCGGGGTTTGGGCGGCAGGACGTGCCGCAGGCGTTCGGCCTGTCGCAGCCGGGCCCACCGGCCCGCCGCGCGGAGCTGCTCGATGAGCTGTCGGCGTCGGTGCGGCGTCCAGTTCTGGCCCTCCGGGAAGAGGAGCAGCGCATCGTCCTCGTCCAGGGATGCGGCCAGACCGCGCACCCGGCCCACCCGGTCTTCACCCGCACCGGTGCGCGAGGGCACGAAGGAGGACCCGAGCCGGGTGAGGATCAAGTCGATGCCCGGATCCCAGCGCAGCGCCGCGGCCAATACGATGCGCGGCAGGCGCCCGCCGGTGTGATAGAACAGCCAGGCCACGGCCACCGAATCCGCCGGTCCGGCATGGCGCGAGAGCGCGATGAGCGGTGCCTCCGGGTCACCCAGGTCCATCGGCGCATCGAGCACCACCTCGAAGCCAACTCACTTGCGCCCCAACCGGATTGCCGTGTCCAGGACGTTGAGCATGAGGACCTCGTGATCCTCGATCCAGGTGTCCGAGGTGCCCCGCGGATCGGCCAGCCACAGCCGCCAGCAGCCCAAGAGCAGTTGCAGATCCAGCCAGACCAGCACCAGCAGCAGCCCGGTGGCCCGGAAAAGCCGGGCCCGCCGATCGACCAGGGAGAGCAGCGCGCCGACGCAGAGCACCGGCAGCGCGACCACCGTGACCCCCGCCGCCACCAGCGGCCAGATCACCCGCAACACCCGGGCGAGCAGCGCCGGTGGGGCCGGTATGCCGCTCATCCCCATCGCTGCTGCCCTCCCGCCCGGCTCACTGGTCCGCCAGATAGCTCGCGGCCGCGGCATAGGCGGTCTCGATCCGTTCGATTACCCGGCGGCTGCGCGCCTGCCCCAGCGAGACCGTGGGCGAGGCGCTTGCCCCGACGGAAGCACGTGCAGCGCAACGGATTCCGGCACATTGGCGATCTCCTCGACATACCGGTGGCGGCGGGAGATCTCGAAGGCGACGGCGGCGACTTCCCAGGGCGCGCGCGGGACGCGCAGCGCCTGCTCGACCCGGCCGACCTGCAGCACATAGATCTGACTCGCCCCCAGCTCCATCGCCCGCCCGACCGGTATGGAGTGCACCAGCCCCCCGTCGAGATAGTGGTGCTCACCGATGCGCACCGGCGGGAAGAGTCCCGGCACCGAGCACGAGGCCAGCACCGCAGGCGCGATCGGGCCTTCGGAGAACCACACCGCCCGACTGTCCTCGATGCAGGCGGCCACGCACTGATAGGGCACCCGCAGTTCGTCGAACTCGGTGACCGGCAGATAGCGGTCGATCACGGTATGCAGCGGGGCGTGCGTCAGCAGGTGCGTGGGATGCCGGGCGATCTTCGCGGCCTTGCGCACCGGAGACTAGGCCGCAGCTCCGCCTCAGCGCGGGGTGGCGGACAGGATGGTGTTGTAGCGCAGCGCTTCGGCGACCCATTCGGCCAAAGCGCTCTCGTCCGTCAGCGCGGCCTCGTCCGCCAACGCGTCGGCGCCCACCCGCAGCCAACTGGGCCCCATCGAGCGCCCGGCGCCCATTTCCGCCTGCCGCGCCCCGGGTCGGGTGACGAGTTCGTCATGGCGTTCTGGGTCGACCCGCACCAGCATGCCGCCGTCCTTGGCGGCGCCGACGAGCAGCGAGCCATCGACCATCACGGCGCGCACGCCGAACATCGACTTCTCCTCGACTTCGGCATCCGGCGGGAGCAAGGAGCGCACCCGGTCGACCAAGTCCTGCTGCACGCTCATCCGCGGCTTCCTCCCGTTGCTGGTGCGCCTAAGCGATACGGACGCTAGCAATCCGGCGCGGGGCCGTGCACGAAATGAGAAGCCAACGATGTGGCGAGATGGCCCAACACCCGCAAGGATCGCGGTATGGCTGCTCCGCTCACCGTCATCCTCTTCGGCGCCACCGGCGACCTCGCCAAGCGCAAACTCATCCCCGGGCTGCTGCATCTCTTCCAGGCCCGGCTCCTCGACGACATGCGCATCGTCGGCACCGCCCTTGACGAGCTTAGCGTGGACGAGTTCCGGGACATCGCCCTGACCGCCATCCGCGAGTTCAGCACCCGCGTGCTGCACGACGAGGACTGGAACGAATTCGCCCAGCGGCTGGACTATGTCCCGCTCGCAGCCGGGCCGCAGGCGCTGCGGGAGGCCGTGCTGCGCGCGGAAACCCTGCTCCCCGGTGAGCACGAACTGCGCCTGCACTATCTGTCCGTGCCGCCCAAGGCCGCGCTGGCCGCGGTGCACACCATCGCCGAGGCCGGGCTGGTCGAGGACAGCCGGATCATCATGGAGAAGCCCTTCGGGACCGACTTCGCCTCCGCAGTCAAGCTCAATGCGCAGCTGCACGAGGTCTTCGACGACTCCCAGATCTTCCGGATCGACCACTTCCTGGGCAAGGAGGCGGCGCAAAATATCCTCGCCTTCCGCTTCGCCAATGGTCTCTTCGAGCCGATCTGGCACCGCAACAACATCGATCACGTCCAGATCGATGTCCCCGAGACCCTCGGCCTGACCCAGCGCGGCGACTTCTATGAGAACACCGGCGCCTACAAGGACATGGTGGTCACCCACCTCTTCCAGGTGCTCGCGTTCACCGCGATGGAGCCGCCGACCGCCCTGGAGCCCGCGGCCATCAACCGCGAGAAGAACAAGGTCTTCCGCTCCATGCTCCCCATCGAGCCGGCCAATGTTGTGCGCGGCCAGTATGTCGGCTACCGCCAAGAGCCGGGCGTGGACCGCGACTCCGAGACCGAGACCTTCATCGCGCTCAAGTGCTATATCGACAACTGGCGCTGGGCCGGGGTCCCCTTCTTCCTGCGCACCGGCAAGCGAATGGCCGAGGGCGCGCGCATCATCTCCATCGCCTTCAAGGAGCCCCCGCGCTCGATGTTCCCGGCCGGCTCCGGGATCGGCGACCACGGCCCCGACCACCTGACCTTCGACCTGTCCGATCAGCCGCGAATGTCGTTGTCCTTCTATGGCAAACGCCCCGGCCCGGGCTATCGCCTGGACAAGCTGTCGATGCAGTTCTCGATGAAGGAGACCTCTTGGTCGGGATCGATCCTGGAGGCCTACGAGCGGCTCATCTATGACGCGGCGCGCGGTGATAGCACCCTCTTTGCCTCGGCTCAGGGGATTGAGCGACTCTGGGAGATCAGCCAGCCGCTGCTCGACAATCCGCCGATCGTGCGCCCCTACGACCAGGGCTCCTGGGGTCCGAACCAGATCCACCAGCTCATCTCGCCGTTCGGCTGGCGTTTGCCCTTCGAGCGCAAGTGGCGCGAGCCGAGCTGATGGGCCGCCGCCCGGATCCGAGGCCCCAGTTCTTGGCTGAAGCTCAGTCCGAGTTGAGTGTCCACGACCGTCTCGTCGTGAATGAGGTGTCCGTTGCTATCGATGGGCACCCCATCCTCGCCCCCACGTCTTTTTGTGTCGACCCAGGCAAGGTGACGGCGGTCGTCGGCCCATCGGGCTCGGGCAAGAGCACACTTCTCGACTGCCTCATGGCCTGGCAGACGCCCACCACCGGGGAAATTCGCCTGGGCGACACGCTCGTTTCGGGACTTAAAGAGCCGCGCTCGTCAGATTTCCGACGTACTGATTGCGGTGTCGTCATGCAGGAGGCCCTCCTGCTCGAGGAATTGTCGGTCCGGGACAACGTCTCTCTCGTCATGCGGTTTAAGGGATTACCACCCGATGCGAGCGCCATGCGTGCCGATGCCGCCTTGGCCGCCGTCGGTCTAGCGGACTTTGGCACGGCGCAGGTCGGACGCTTGTCCGGCGGCGAGGCCCAGCGCGTCGCCATCGCGCGCGCGACATCGTCACCAGTTCGGTTGATGATCGCCGACGAGCCGACCGCGGCGCTCGATCGGGCGAATGCCACCCGAGTGGCCTCCCTGCTGATCGAGCGTGCCCGCAGCCTCGGCGTCCCACTGGTCCTCGCCACTCATGACACGCGCGTCGCCGAGGCGTGCGACGCAATTGTCGACCTCGGTAGCGCGGCATGAGGCTGCGGTTCTCCGAGGTGTGGTCGTTGGCCTGGACGCGCGATCGTCAACACCGGTGGCGTCAGGTGGTCCTCCCACTTGGTGCGTTCCTCGCGACCCTGGCCTTGTTAGTCGGTGGCGCAGCAATCAACGCGGCGAGCAAGGCCGACCAACGCAACAACTACCGGATGGGCGTGCTCAGTACCTCCGAAACATCGGGCGTCCGGGTGGTATCTCGCGGACCCATCTGGCACGGGCGCCAGATTGCGGTCCACTGGCTGGAGCCATTGAGCCCTGACGCTCCGGTGCCCCTCGGTCTCACGCGGCTGCCCATGGCGGGGACCGCCGTGATATCGCCGGGCCTGAGACGAGACGGCTTCGCTGCCGACCCGATGGGGCTGAGAATCGACACCGCGGCCGGAGCCGGTCCCGGGGGCGTCATCGGCAAACGTGGGGTCGCCACGTCATCCGAATACCTCATCTATGCCCGGCCCGCGCCCGGCCGGAGTCTGGGCGCGGGTGGGAGTGCGACGGCCATCGCGTCGTTCGGGGTCCCTGCCGGTGCGTCCGACCTCCCCGTGCGCCCCCTTGAAGTCGATGCGACACACCCAAACGAGCGCCGCGAGTCCGTCACCTCACTGCTGTTGTTCGGCCTGCCAGCCCTGGCTGTCGCCGGCACAACCAGCCGGGTTATGTCGACCACGCTAATGAGGCGGGCGTTTGCTTTGCGGCGACTGGGAATGCGACGCCGTACGGTTCGGGCGTTCGTCGTGGCCGAGACCGCCCTCTTGTCCCTGCCGGGCGCGGTCACCGCGGTGGCTCTGTATGGCGTCGCGGCACCCCATGTCCAGGCATTGCCGGGAGCCGGTGTGCGGTACTGGCGTGGGGAGTTCGTCATGCCCCTGGGCTGGGTCGTCCTCCTGGCCGCCGTGGTGCTGGTCGCGCAGGCAGTAGTCTCCCAATCCGTCCTGCGCAGTCGCGGGCCCTCGCGGACGCATCCTCGATTTCATGTGGGTGCCCTGGCGGCCCGGCTCATTCTGCCCGGTGCGGTCACCGCCGCGGGGGCAGTAGCCATGTATCTGGCTCGCGGTCAACGCAGTCCGCATCTGCTGTGGGGAGGCCTCTTTCTCACCGTCATTGGTCTGGGATCGGCAATGCGGTGGGCAACCCAGAGTGTCGCCCGGGCGCTCTCGCGCACGGCATCGGCGCCGCGCTGGCTAGCCGCGCTGCGGATGTCGTCCGCACGGCTCGGGCTTCATCGGCCCGCGACGCTGATCGCCGGTCTCCTCCTCCTTGCCATCGCCTGGACCGGTCTGCAGGCGCTTGTCCTGGCGCCGAACTTCGAGGCGAGCAGTGACCGTGGTGGGGGGTTCACGCTGTCCTGGCGAGGCCCGGAGCCCGGCGATCTGGCGCGTCTGCGCGCGACTCTTCCCGGGACCGTGGTGCTCCCCATGGACAGTGACAATCGGATTCTCGTTGAGGACTGCGAATACGCGCGCGCGGCACTTCCCGGCGCAACCTGTGCGCCCGGAGATCCCCGCTCGGAGCAAGTCAGCGCGCTTTCTGCCAGCGTCGGGCGGCCGGTTGCATTCGGCCCTGCGGACGAGGCGCTAGCCGTCGACGGCCACACATCGGTGTTCGTCAACCTGCCGGACGATGAGGGACCCCGGGTCGAGGCTGCGGCGAACCGTGAGATGCCTGGGGTGTCGACGGACGCGGCGATCCCCCTGGCCCCGCCGCTGAGGCTGCGCTGGAGCGTGCCGGGCGGGGCGAGCGCGGCTGCCCTTCTCTTGTTGGGGTTCCTGATCGCGTTCGGGAATCGACTGCTGTCCCAGGTCGCAATCGACGACGGGCTCTTGAAGGCGGGTCTCTCGCGACAGGACGTGAGGGCGGTTCAGCGCATCGAGGCCATCGTGCCCCTCGTGACCGCGACGCTCCTAGGGAGCGCTCTAGGGATTGACTTTCTCTACGCTGCGACGAGTCTGGAACTTGCGCGATCGGTATGGAACGTGATGGCTCTAGAGGTTCTCGGCGTCTCCGGTGCTGCCCTCGTCACAGCGCTGGCAATCCGCCGCTTGCAGGATCGGTGGCTGGGCGCCACCCGACGCGGCTGAATCCGGTCTGCGCCCTCGAGGCCCCGTTAGGCCGCGGAGGGAACCCGCACGCGCAGCGCGCTCGGTGCAATGCGCACGCTGACGCGGGTGGCGTCCCCGATGACGTCGCCGTCGAGCTGCACCGCTTGGGGCTGGGGAGTAGTGATCTGCACCTGAGTGCCGGTATGCCGCTGCAGCCGCTTGTTGCGCTCACCGCGATGCTGGGTCAACACCCGGGCGAGCACCTCGAGCCAGCCGATGAGCGTGCGCGGGGCGACGACCACAACGTCGAGCACCCCGTCGTCCACCAAGGCGTCCGGGATGAGGTTGAGGCCGCCGGTGATCCGCCCGCAGTTGCCGACCAGGACGGTATGGGCGTGCACCGCCTCGGGCTGTCCGCCATCGATCGTCACCGTGGCCCGCAGCCGTGGGCCGAGGAAGTTGCGCAGGCCGGTAGCGGCATACGCGGGCCAGCCGATCTTGGCCTTGGCGGCCTCGCTGGTCTCGGCCATGATCGTGGCATCCAAGCCGATACCGGCCATCACCAGGAAGGCGTGCTCCTCGCCGGGCGCCCTCGTGTCCTCGGGGTCGAGGGTCAGATAGCCGACGTCGACCGCGCGTTCGCTGCCGGTGCAGGCGATCCGGAAGGACTCGACGACATCGCCATACGGCAGATCCAGGTTACGCGCCAACAGATTTCCGGTGCCACCCGGCAATAGGCCCAGCGGAGTATCGGTGCCCGCCAGCGCCGTGGCCACCATCCGCACGGTGCCATCCCCGCCCAGGGAGCACACCAGGTCCACCTTGTCCTCGATGGCGTCCGCGGCCTGCCCGGCACCCGGGTCGTCCTGGGTGGTCAGCAGGAAAACCGGTGGCGCCCAACCTAATTCCTGCGCCGCGACGTCCAGCGAACGCCGGACCTCGTCCAGATCAGGGAACTTCGTCGGGTTGACCACGATCGCCGCGCGCGGGGGCGCTGGGGCAGGCTCCTGGGGCGCATCGGAACTGCTCGCCTGGACCGCTCGGCTCCCGGTATGCCGCCCGCGCCGGCCATTGGCCGTCAGCGCCAGCGCGATGGCCGTGAGCACAACGCATACGGCAATGGCGATCAGCAGGGTGGCGGCAGGGGACACCGCGCGAAACTATCAGCGCGCTGCGCACCCCTAGACCACCAGCCCCTGCTCGGGCGCGCCGATAAACTCGCGGGGTGATCGACATCAAGCTTCTTGCCGAGGACCCCGACCGGGTCAAGGCCAGCCAGATCGCGCGAGGTGACGACCCGGAGCTGGTCGACCGCGTGCTGGCGGCCGACGCCCAGCGCCGGGCCGCGCTCACCGAATTCGAGCAGCGGCGGGCCCGGCAGAAGTCCCTCGGCAAAGAGGTCGCCAAGGCCCAGGGCGCGGACAAGCAGCGGCTCTTGGCCGAAACGAAGGACCTCGCCGCCGCGGTCAAGGAACTCGACGCCGCCGCGGCCGAGGCCTCAGCCACCCGCGACGACCTCTTGCGCCAGATCGGCAATGTCATCATCGACGGGGTCCCCGCCGGCGGCGAGGACGACTTTGTCGTGCTGGAAACCGTTGGCACGCCTCGTGATTTTAGCGCCGAGGGCTTCGAGCCTCGCGACCACTTGGAACTCGCCGAGGGCCTGGGTGCGGTGGACATGGCCCGTGGCGCCAAGGTCTCCGGGGCACGTTTCTACTTCCTCAGCGGCGTCGGTGCCCGCCTTGAGCTCGGACTGCTGAACGCGGCCATGGCGTTCGCCATCGAGCAGGGTTTCACCCCGATGATCACCCCCACCCTGGTGCTGCCGGAGATCATGCGCGGCGCCGGCTTCCTCGACCGGCACGGTGATGAGGTGTATCGCCTGGCCGAGGACGACCTCTATCTCACCGGGACATCCGAGGTCGCCCTCGCCGGTTATCACGCCAACGAGACCATCGACCTGCGCGACGGCCCGCTGCGCTATGCCGGCTGGTCCACCTGCTTCCGGCGCGAGGCCGGCAGCTATGGCAAGGACACCCGCGGCATCATCCGCGTCCACCAGTTCAACAAGATCGAGATGTTCGTCTACTGCGATCCGGCGCAGGCCGAGGCCGAGCACGCTCGCCTGCTGGACCTGGAACGACAGATGCTGGCCGCGATCGACGTCCCCTACCGGGTCATCGACACCGCCGCCGGCGACCTGGGCCAGAGCGCCGCCCGCAAGTACGACTCGGAGGCCTGGTTCCCCAGCCAGCAGCGCTACCGCGAGCTCACCTCGACCTCCAATTGCACGACCTTCCAGGCGCGCCGCCTGGGCACCCGCTTCAAGACCGAGCGGGGCAACGAGATCGTCGCCACGCTCAACGGGACCCTGGCCACCACCCGCTGGCTGGTCGCTCTGCTGGAGAACCACCAGCAGGTCGACGGCTCGGTGCGGGTGCCGCAGGCGCTGCAGCCGTATGTGGGCACCGACCTGCTGATCCCGAAGTCCTGATCTGGACATGAGCCGCCACCTGATCGCCCTCGATGTCGACGGGACCACGATCACCCATGAAGGTGAACTGCGCTCGCGGGTGCACGACGCCATCCGCGGGGTCATCGAGGCCGGCCACCAGGTCATCATCGCGACCGGCCGATCGCTGCTGGGGACCATGCCGATCCTGGAACGCCTCGGCATCGACTCCGGGTATGCCGTGTGCTCCAATGGCGCCGTCACCGTCGAGTTGGACCCCCAGCATCCCAGCGGCTACGAGATCCTCGAGGCGGTCACCTTCGACCCCCGCCCGGCGCTGGAGCTCCTTCGCGGGTCCTGGCCCGATGCCGTTGTCGCGGTAGAGGACCTGGGCGTCGGTTTCAAGGTCAGCGCGCCCTTCCCGGAGCCCCTGGAGGGCGTGGTGACCGAGGTCTCCTGGGAGGAACTGATGGCCGACCCGGTCACCCGGGTCACCTTCCGCAGCCCCACCGGCACCAGCGAGGATTTCGTCGCGCTCACCGAGCGGATCGGCCTGCACGGCGTCAACTATGCCGTCGGCTTCTCGGCCTGGCTCGATATCAACCCCGAGGGCGTCTCCAAGGGCAGCGCCCTGGAACTGCTGCGCCGCAAGCTGGGGATCGAACCCACTCATACGGTCGCGGTGGGCGATCAGCGCAACGACCTGGAGATGCTCGCCTGGGCCGCGCTGGGCGTGGCCATGGGCAATGCGCCTGAGGAGGTCAAGGCGGTCGCCGACGAGGTCACTGCGGATGTCTATGCCGACGGCCTGGCCGAGGTGCTGGATCGACTCCCGCGCAGCGTCACCGAGGCGCCTCGGTGAACAATTCGGTCCTGAGCTCCCCGGCGAATCCACGAATCAAATCTCTGGTTGCGCTGCGCAACCGACGTGATCGTGAGCGCACCGGCACCACCCGGGTCGAGGGCCTGGAGGAGTTGTCCACCGCGCTGGACGCCCGAGTCGTGCCCCGTGCGCTTTATCACTGCCCGGAATTGACCCGGGGCCGCCCCGGTGCCCCGGAAGTGGTGACGCGGGTGCGGCATACGGGCGCGCAGGTCATCGAATGCAGCCGGGCAGCCTTCGAGAAGGCGGCCTACCGGGAAGGCCCGGACGGCATTCTCGCCGTCGTCGACGCTCCCGGTATGGCGTTGGCCAACCTCAATGTCGCCCCCGGCGCACTGCTGCTGGTGGCCCAGGGCATCGAGAAGCCCGGCAACCTCGGCGCGATGCTGCGCACTGCCGATGCCGCGGGGGTGGGCGCGGTGATCGCGGCCGATCCGCGCACCGATTGGGGCAATCCCAATGTGATCCGGGCGAGCAAGGGCACGGTCTTCACGGTCCCGGTGGCGTCCGGGACCACGGCGCAGGCCCTCGCCTGGCTCGCCCAGCGCGAATACGCGATCGTGGCGACCACGCCGGAGGCGAGCGCACTGCATACCGAGACCAACCTCACCGGCCCGGTGGCCGTGGCCGTAGGCACCGAAAAGGACGGCCTCGACGCCGAATTCTTCGCGGCGGCAACCACCCGGGTGCGCATCCCGATGGCGGGGCGCGCGGATTCGCTCAATGCGGCCACCGCGGCCGCGATCGTGCTCTTCGAAGCCGTCCGCCAGCGCGGCTGATGCCGCGCGGGGTGACTCAGATGGTGACCGTGCCCTCGGGCGTCTCGAAGGTCACCGACATCAGCCCGGGCGTCCCGTGCGGCGCCACGAAGTCGAAGTGGATCACCGAACTCGTCGTCTCGGCCGGCAGGCCCAGCCAGTCCCTGACGCGCTCGGGGTCGCCACCGATCTCCAGGGCGGTCATCGACACCTCGGTCGCCGCGTCCTGAGACGGGTGGGGGGAGTCCTCGTCCCATTCGACGAAGAAGGGCAACTGTGGGTCGGACTGCAGGCCCTTGACGCCGAGCTGGCGCCACTTGAACTCCCGGCCGTCCGGCATCCGGCGGTTGCCATCCACTGCGGCGCGACCGAGCCGTCCCTCGAGGTCCGCGAGGTCATCGACGCTGACCACCCAGCCCAGCCAGCCGCCGCCAAGCTCGCTGCGGGCCCGGACCGCCTGCCCGAAGGGCGCCTTGTCGGCCGAGGGGTGGTCGAGCACCTCGACGACCTCGACATACCGCTCGTGCGCCAGCGGCAGGATCATGTTGCGCGTTCCGAATCGGGGGTGGATGCCCCCCTCCACCGGGGTCACGCCGATCTGGGCGGCCAGGCGCTTCGCGGTGGCCGCCAACCCCTCCGGACCGGCCGCATACGACACGTGATCGACTCGCATACCGGTCATCGTGTCACACGCTCGAAGGTGCTTTTGACCACATGCGGGTCCAGCCCACCACGCTCAGGCGCGCGGGATCTGCCGTGTTCAGCCTGGTCGTGGCGACCCCTGCGGCGAGCATGCCTGAGTTCGGTGGCGCCATACCGCTATTCTCCCGTCGGCCCCCCGCCCACTTCTGATGGGTCTATGACATAGAGGTTTGATCATTGCAATATTCCTCCCGTAGAGCCGTTCTCGCTTCCGCAATGCTGGGCCCGCTGACGCTGGCGGGAGGAGAAGCGCAGGCGGCCAATTACCCGCCCAAGCCCCCATACGGCCGCACCAAGTACGGCCTCTGTGTCTGGCGCCACCCCGGTGAGAACTACGCCACCGCACTTGCCCGGCAGACCGCGGCGCTCGGCCAGCCGGAGGTGCTGCGCTACTTCTATGGTCCCAATCCGCTGGTGTGGCCCGCGGAGGGTGGGGCGACGGGCAATATCTCGTTGATCGTGTCCTTCAAGCGCCGGCCCATCGATGTGCTCAACGGGATCCATGACGCGGAGATCTCGGCCTGGCTCGCCAAGCTGCCCACCACCCGGCGCACCTGGATCGCCTATGAGCACGAGATGGACGTCAAGGTTCAGCGTCATGAATACGAACTCGAGGATGTGCGCAATGCGTTCATCCGCATTACCAAGCTCATCCGCGCCGCCAAGAACCCGCGGTTGCGCGCCACGATGATCCTCACCGGCTACCGCTACGCCGAGCGTCTGCCTCTCTACTGGCCGGGCAGCGAGAATGTCGATGTCCTGGCTGTGGACACCTATCAATGGGACGCCGAGACGGTGGAAAGCATGATCACCACCAACCTGGCCGTGGCCCGGCAATACAAAAAGCCCTTTGGGCTGAGCGAGTTCGGGCTCTGGAAGGGGAGCGACGCGGAGCGCGCCGCGCGGATCACCGAGGCGATCCAGCGAGCCCACAACAACTACACCTTCGTGGCCTACTTCGACGCCGACCGCACCGATGTGGAAAGCGACCACGACTGGGAGATCTCCGACCTCCCGCTGTCCTCGGCCGCCTGGCGCGACGCGATCGCCGCCACCCGCTGAGTCGCTATGCCGCCCGGGGTCACCGGGCGGCATACCCCCGCAGCCGCAGGCTGTTGAGCACCACCAAGACGCTGGAGGCCGCCATCGCGGCGCCGGCGATCATCGGGTTGAGCAGGCCGGCCATGGCCAGCGGGATCGCGGCCGCGTTGTAGCCGAATGCCCAGGCCAGGTTCTGCCGGATCGTGCGCAAGGTGGCCCGGGACAACCCGATGCCGGTGGCGATCGTCTCGACCCGGTCGCTGACCAGCACCAGATCGGCGCTCGCCGCCGCGACATCCGTGCCGCCGCCCATGGCGATGCCCAGGTCGGCTTGAGCCAGGGCCGCCGCGTCATTGATGCCGTCGCCGACCATGGCCACCACGCGGCCCTCGCTCTGTAGTCGCTCGATGAGGGCGTGCTTGTCCTGCGGGTGCACCTGGGCGATCACCCGCTGCGCCGGTATGCCGACCGCTCGCGCCACCGCGTGCGCCGGCTGCGGCGCGTCGCCGGTGAGCAGGTATGCGGTGAGCCCCAGCCCCCTCAGGTCGTCCACCGCGCTCTTGGCGTCGGGGCGCAGGGCATCCGCGACCGTCAGCGTCGCCCGGGCGACGCCATCCCAGCCCAGCCAGACCGTGGTGCCTTCGGGATGGCCGGTCAACTCCGGCGGGACGCTGGCGAAGAGCGAACGGCGACCGACGAGGACGTCCTGGCCGTTGATGCTTGCCCGGGCGCCGGCGCCGGTGAGGGACTCAAAGTCGCTGGCCCGCGGGATGGCCAAGCCGCGGGCGGCCGCGGCCCCGGTGATCGCCCCGGCGATCGGGTGGCCGGAGCCGGTCTCCACGGCGGCGGCGGCGCGCAGCGCGGCCTCCTTTGTCAGTCGGCCAGCGGTGGTGACATCGATGAGGGTGGGCCGGCCGCTGGTCAGGGTGCCGGTCTTGTCGAGCACCACGGTGTCGATGCGGCGGGTGTCCTCCAGGACCTGCGGCCCCTTGATCAGGATGCCGAGTTGGGCGCCGCGGCCGGTCCCGACCAGGATGGCCATCGGCGTGGCCAGGCCGAGTGCGCACGGGCAGGCGATGATCAGCACCGCGATGGCGACCCCGAGGGCGCGACCCGCGCTGTCGGTGCCGATCCACCAGCCGACGAAGGTCAGCGCGGCCAGGCCGAGGACCACCGGGACGAAGATCGCGGAAATCCGGTCGGCGAGGCGCTCCACCCCGGCCTTGCCGGTCTGGGCGTTCTCCACGAGCCGGGCGATGCCGGCCAGCATGGTCTGGGCGCCCACGCGGGTGGCTTCGACGATCAACCGGCCCGATCCGTTGAGGGTGCCGCCGATGACGTCGGTGCCCGGGGCGACCTCGACGGGCAGGGATTCACCGGTGACCAGGGAGTTGTCGATGCTGCTGCGGCCCTCGACGACCCGGCCGTCGGTGGCCACCTGCTCACCGGGACGCACCACGAAGCGTTCGCCGGGGTGCAGGTCATCGATCGGGATGCGCACCTCGGTCGGGGCACCGGTGGCTCGGTCCGGACGCAGGACGGCGACATCCTTGGCGCCCATGCCGAGCAGTGCGCTCAGCGCGCTCTTGCCCTCGGTGCGGGAGCGGGCCTCCAGCCGCCGGCCCAGGAGCAGGAAGGTGGTCACCACGGCCGCGGTCTCGAAGTAGAGATGGGTGGGCTCTGCCCCGGAGGTCATGCCGGTTGAGGCCATGGACGCCATACCGGGGTGGGCGCGGCCGGTGAGTACCGCGACGGTCGACCACAGGTATGCCGCGAGCACCCCGAGCGAGACCAGGGTGTCCATCGTCGAGGCGCCGTGGCGCGCATTGAGCGCGGCGGCCCGGTGGAAGGGCCAGGCCGCCCAGATCACCACGGGCGTGGTCAGCGCGAGTTGCCACCAGGGGTTGCCGGGGACATCGGCCAGGGCCGGGACCATCGCCAGCAGGACGACGGGCAGGGTGAGGATCGCGCTGACCGTGGCGCGGCGGGTCAGAGCGTCCAGGCCGGCCGGGGATCCGTGGCCGGTGGCCGGGTCCGCCGCCGCCGTATGCGGTGCCACCCGGCCGGGGACGGCCGGGGTGCCGGCATCGATGGCCGGGGATGTCGTCGACCTGGCCGCTGGTGTCGTCGGTTCGGCGGGCTCGGCCTGAGCGGTGCCATGGGGGGCAATGGCGGCGGTCACGGGAGCCGAGGAGGCGCTGGGAGCGGGGGTGGTGCCGAGGATGCTCGCGCCATACCCGGTGGCCCGCACGGTGGCGAGCAGATCCTCGACGGTGACCGGGGCGGCATACCGGACGTGGGCCTTCTCGGTGGCCAGGTTGACGCTGGCCTCGACGCCGTCGAGCTTGCCGAGCTTGCGCTCCACGCGGGCCGAACAGGAGGCGCAGGTCATCCCGGTGATCGCCAGGTCGACTTCCTGGGTCGGGGTATCGGTGGTGGCGGCAGTGGTGGTCGGCTGAGTGGTCATCGCAATCCTGGGGTGGGTCGGTGGCAACCGGTCAGGTGGCGGCCGGTCAGGTGGCGGCCGGTCAACTGCGCACCAGTCGGGCGATCGCGGCGGCGGCCTCGCTGACCTTGGCCTCGGCGGCCTCGTCGGACTCGCGCGCGGCGTCCACCACGCAATGGCCGATGTGGTCCTCGAGCAGGCCCAGGCTGACCGCCTGCAGCGCCTTCGTCACCGCGGACACCTGGGTGAGGATGTCGATGCAGTAGGTGTCGTCCTCGACCATCCGGGCAATCCCGCGCACCTGGCCTTCGATGCGCTTCAGGCGTCGCGCGTAGTCGTCCTTGCTGCCGCTATAACCCGCCATCGTCGCCTCTCTTGGTGTGTGCCCCGGCGACAACAGAATACCCCCCTGGGGTATTCCGATTCAGGCGTCGAGGTGGTCCACCAGGCGCGGCGCCAGACCGACATAGGTGGCCGGGGTGAGCGCGAGCAGGCGTGCCTCGACGTCCTCGGGCAGCCCGAGACCCCGTATGAAGTCAGCCACCTCGGCCTGACCAACCCGCCGGCCGCGGGTCAACTCCTTGAGCCGCTCGTAGGGCTCCTCCATCCCCGGAATTCCTTGTGCGGCAAGGGCTCTCATCGCCGACTGGATGGGCTCACCGAGCACCTCCCAGTTGGCGTCCAGGTCCGCTGCCATTGCCGCCGGTGCCGCGTCCAGGCCGGCGAGCCCGCGGGTGGCGTTTTCGATCGCCAGCAGGCTGTGGCCGAAGGCGGTGCCGATATTGCGCTGCATGGAGGAGTCGGTAAGGTCGCGCTGCAACCGGCTCTGGACCAGGGTCGCGGCCAGCACATCGAAGAGCGCATTGGCGACCTCGAGGTTGGCCTCGGCGTTCTCGAAGCGGATCGGGTTGACCTTGTGCGGCATCGTGCTGGAGCCGACCGTCCCTTGGCCGCGGACCTGGGCGAAATAGCCCAGCGAGATATAGGTCCAGACGTCGGTGCACAGGTTGTGCAGGATCCGGTTGAAGCGGGCGATGTCGGCGTAGAGCTCCGCCTGCCAGTCGTGCGACTCGATCTGGGTGGTCAGCGGATTCCATGTCAGCCCAAGGCTCTCCACGAAACTGCGGGAGAGCTCTTCCCAATCGGCCTCGGGCACCGCGGCCAGGTGCGCGCCATAGGTGCCGGTGGCGCCATTGAGCTTGCCGAGGTATTCGGCGCCCTCGATCCGGCGCAACTGCCGACGCAAGCGCCAGGCCAGGACGGCGAGTTCCTTGCCCATGGTCGTCGGGGTCGCCGGTTGCCCGTGCGTGTGCGCCAGTAGCGGTATGTCGTGCAGCTCCCGCGCCATCGCGGCCACGGCGTCGACGAGCTGTGTGGCCCGGGGCAGCCAGACCTGGGCGACCGCATCACGGACCATCACGGCATACGAGAGGTTGTTGATGTCCTCGCTGGTGCAGCAGAAGTGCACGAGCTCGGCCAAACCGGCGTCCGCGGGGTCCGGCGCGAGCTGCGCCAGGCGCTGCTTGACGACATACTCCACGGCCTTGACATCATGCTGGGTGACCCGCTCAATCGCGGCCAGGTCGGCGATCTGCGCCGCGCCGAAATCCTCAGTGAGGGAACGCAGTCCGGCCCTCTCGGCGTCGGTGAGCTGACGCACGCCGGGGACCACGCCGCGGTCGGTGAGGTGGATCAGCCAGGCGACCTCCACCGCGATCCGGGTCCGGTTGAGCGCCGGCTCGGAGAGGTGCTCGATCAGCGGCGCGACGGCGGGGCGGTAGCGGCCATCGAGGGCACCCAGGGCGACATTCTCGTCGGCGAGGCTCGGCATACGGCCATCCTGCCAGCCGTGGCGGACGTCCCGCGCGGCGGTTATCGTGACCGGCCGTGACGGCTCCCACTGGCTCGGCCCCGACGGACATCGTGCTGCGTCCGGAAGCCCCGGGCGAGGAAGCCGCGGTCCGCGCGGTGGTCGAGGCGGCATTCGTCGGCGAACCCGTGGTCGGCGAACTCGTGGATGCCCTGCGCGCCTCGCCGGACTGGCGGCCCGGGTGCTCGTATGTCGCGCAAGCCGACGGCGAGATCGTCGGGCACGTCCTGTTCACCCGGTCGCTGCTCGATGCGCCGACGCGACTGATCGATGTGCTGGTGCTCAGCCCGCTCGCGGTAGCGCCGTCGCACCAAGGCCAGGGGCTCGGTGACGCACTGGTCCGCTTCGGCCTCGACCAGACCGCGCAGCGGCCCGAGCCGCTGGTCTTCTTGGAGGGCGACCCGGCCTACTACTCCCGCTTCGGTTTTGCGGCGGCGGGGCAGTTCGGCTTCCGGCGCCCGTCGCTGCGCATCCCCGAGCCGGCCTTCCAGGTCATCCGCCGCCCGCACTGGGACCCGGCGGATATCGGCACGCTGGTCTACTCCCGGGTCTTCTGGGATCTGGACTGCGTGGGGCTGCGGGACTGAGGGTTTGGCGACGGACAGCGTGGGCGCCTGACGCCGGGGCCGCCCGTCCACTTGCGCCCGCGGCTGAGCCGAGCAGCGGGCGCCGCCTGCCCGGATGACGTGCGACTGGCTCAGCTGGCAGCGCCCGGACGGTCTGTGTGCGCAGTGGTGGCCACGATTTCCCCGTGAGGCAAGAAGAACCAGGCATCCGGTTTCTCGCCCCACTCTTGCCAGCTTGCGGCGATTTGTTCAATCTCCGCTGCGCTCAGGCCCTGAGCCTGCGCGTGCCGGATGAAGGCGGAGTGGCGGATCCGGTCCGCCTGCGAGCCGGCCCACCAGCCGGTGGTCTCGGGGGTGGCATAGGTCCACACGGAACCGGTCGCCGCCACGACCTCCAGGCCGGCCGCCAGCACCCAGGACCGCAGCCGACGGCCCGCGTCCGGCTCCGCCCCACTCGCCCGGGCACCGGCGGAGTAGACCGCGCGCCAGGTGTCCAGCCCCGGACTGGCCGGGTGCCAGGTCATCGCGCCATAGTCGGCGTCCCGGACCGCGATGAGGCCCCCGGGCTTGACGTATGCCGCCATTTCCCGCAGCGCGGCAACAGGATCGGGGACATGCTGCAGCACCTGGTGGGCGTGCACCACATCGAATGACGCCGGCTCGAGATCGAGTTGATAGAGGTCACCGACCGCGAAGGTGACATTGCCCCGCCCGCGCTCGCGGGCCGTCTGCCGGGCCGTGTCGACGGCGTCGCTGGCGAAGTCGACACCCACCACGCGCCCGGTCTCGCCCACCCGCTCGGCGAGATCGCAGGTGATGGTGCCCGGGCCGCAGCCCAGGTCGAGGATCGTGTCGCCGGGGCGCAGGCGATCCAGGAAATAGCCGCAGCTATTCGCCGCCGTCCGCGTCGCATGGGCGGCCAGCACGCTGGCGTGGTGGCCGTGGACGTACCGCTCGACAAGAGTGGCCGGCATACCGGCTCGGGTGTCGGTCACTGGGCTGTCTGCTGGACGGGGACGGACGTCACCGGGCGGACGCCGGCGAGGAAGTCCGCCACAGAGGCGATATAGGCCGGCCGGTCCTGGAAATAGCCGCCGCAGTGATCCGCCCCGGCAAAGAGCCGCAACTGTTTCGGCTCTCCCGCAGCGCGATAGAGACGTTGGGAGTGCTCGACCGGGATGAGCCCGTCCTCATCGCCGTGCAGCAGGAGCAACGGCCGCGGCGCCAGGTCGGCGACCACGTCGATGGGCGCCACCTCGGCGAAGCCATAGCCATAGCGCAGCCGGGTGGCCCGGTCGGTCAGCCACAGCAGCGGGAAGGGCGGCAGGCGCAGCTTCCCGATGACATGCGAGATAACCCCGCGCATCTCGGCGAAGGGCGAGTCGGCGACCACGGCCTGGACTCGATCATCTTGTGCGGCAACGAGAATGCTCACCGCCGCGCCCATCGAGAAGCCGACAAGCACCAGCGCCGCATCGGGGCGGCGGCGGGCCGCATACTCAATGGCGGCGCGCAGATCCGACTGCTCGTAGTGCGCCAGCGATTGCGGACCGTCCTCGGAGTCGCCATTGCCGCGGAAGTCGAAGAGCAGCACTGAGTTCCCGGCGCGCCACAGCCCCGGGCCGATGCCGAGCATGTCGGATTTGTTGCCGCGATGGCCATGGCTGACGACGACGATGCGCTCGCTGCCCGGTTGGTCGAGCCACCACCCGGCCAGGCGTGTGCCGTCCTCGGTATGCAGGCTCACCTCTTCGGCGGGCACGCCAACCTCGTATGGCGTGAACCGGTAGTCCGGCCAAGGCCGTTGCGGCCCACTGATTTTCGCCGCGCCCACCAAGGCACCGGCGCCCAGGCCGGCGGCGGTCGCCGCCAGCGCGCCGGCGGCGCTCACGCCATACCGGCGGCTGAACGTCCTAATCCTCATAACCGGTCGGGTTCGCCGACTGCCAACGCCAGGTGTCGGCGCACATATCGTCGATGGTTTTGACTGTCTGCCAACCGAGTTCCTCATTGGCCTTGGTCGGATCGGCCCACGAGCGGGGCTGGTCACCGGCGCGCCGCGGCCCGACCTCGTAGGGCAGTTCCCGCCCCACCGCGCGCTCGAACGCCTTGAGCATCGCCAGCACGCTGGTGCCTTGGCCGGTGCCCAGGTTCCACACCGAGACCGGCGCGCCCGTGCTGGCGAGCTTGGTCAGCGCGGCGACATGCCCGGCGGCCAGGTCCTCGACGTGGATGTAGTCGCGCTCGCAGGTGCCGTCGTCGGTCGGATAGTCGTCGCCGAAGACCACCAGCTTGTCGCGCCGGCCCACCGCGACCTGCGCGATGAAGGGCATCAGGTTGTTGGGAATGCCCTGCGGGTCCTCGCCGATCTGGCCGGAGGGGTGGGCGCCCACGGGGTTGAAATAGCGCAGCAGGGCGATCCGCATACTCGGGTCGGCGGCGGCGACATCGGTGAGCACCTGCTCGATCATCACCTTGGTGCGGCCATACGGGCTGCTGGACTGCAGCGGTGCATAGTCCTCGCGATAGGGCAGCGGCGCCTGCTCGCCATAAACCGTTGCGCTGGAGGAGAAAACGAGCCGCTTGACGTCATACCGCTGCATGGCACGGACCAGCGAAAAGGTGGAGACGAGGTTGTTTTCGTAGTACTCCAGCGGCTTCTGGGCGCTCTCGCCGACCGCCTTGAAACCGGCGAAATGGATCACGGCATCGAATCGCTCGTCGGCGAACAGCCGCTCGGTCTTGTCGTGATCGGTGAGGTCGAAGGCGTGTACCGGCAGGTGCGCCCCGGTGAGCGCTTCGAGCCGGCCCACCACCGCCGGCTTGCTATTGGCGAAGCTGTCGACGATCACCACATCGTGGCCCGCGGCGACCAACTGGACGACGGTATGAGAGCCGATGTAGCCGGCGCCGCCGGAGACGAGAACGCGCATACCGCCCACGGTAGCCGGAACGCCCGGTGCCGCCTCAGCCGGTTCGCCCGGCCTGCCGGGCGCGATAGGCGGCCGCGGCATTGCGGTTGCCGCAGGTCGTCGAGCAATAACGCCGAGACCGGTTGCGGGTGAGGTCCAGGACGATGCCTTGGCAGTCCGCGTCCTCGCATACCGACAACCGGCTGGTCTCGTCGGCGCGAATGACGTCGATCATCGCCATCGCGGTCTCCACCAAGATCCGGCGCGCCAGGGGTGCCTGCGGGTCGACGGCATGGATATGCCAGTCGGTGGGTGCATGCCGGACCAACTGCGGCACCGCAGCCGACTCGGTGAGGATGGCGTTGACCAGGCCTACCGCCGCATCCCGCTCGCTGCTCAGGAGTTGCGCGAGCCGAGGACGTATGGCGCGCACCTGCGCCAATTCATCGGCATCCCCGGTCACCTGGCCGGTGTACTCACGCCGGGTGACGAACTCGGTGAGGTCCGCAACCGAGGTCAGCGTATCCGGCGGCAAGGCGGAGTTGGCCAGCTCGACCGCCGCCTGCAGGACGGAGTCGGTGTCGGCGGGGAAGACCACGCATTGATCCTAAGGAGCCCCCGAGGGTTTCCCGGAGGCGGCGAGGTGCGCGAGCTTGTCCGGATTGCGCACCAGGATGATCTGATCGACTCGCTCGCCATCGAAGAGCAGCCACATCACCTGATCCAGCTCGCCGCCGAGCCACAGTGCGAAGCCCAGCCGGTGGTTGGCCACCACGGGCTCGAAGTGGACGTCGCCCGCCAGGTCCTTGCCAACCGCAATGAGGAAGCGGGCGATCTTGTCCGGGCCCACCAGCGGCCGCAGCGGCGCCTTCACCTTGCCCCCGCCGTCCGGGATGAGGGTGGCGGAATCGGTGAGATAGGAGCACAAGGCCGCCAGGTCGCCATTCTGAGTCGCGGCGACGAAGCGCGCGGCCATCCCCACGAGTTCCTCCGGCGCCACCTGCCGGGTCGGTCGCCGGGAGGCTAACTGGCGGCGGGCGCGGCTAGCCAGTTGCCGGACCGCCGCCGGATCGCGCTGCAGCATTTCGGCGACCTCCAGGTGGCTGAAGGAGAAGACATCGTGCAGCAGGAATGCGGCGCGCTCGAGCGGGCTAAGGCTGCCGAGCACCACCATGAGAGCGATCTCGACCTCTTCGGCGACGGCGACCGCCTCGTCCGCACCGGGGCCGGTGAGCACCGGCTCCGGCAGATAGGGGCCGAGATAGCGCACCCGCTCGCGGGCCGCCAGCGCATCGAGCGCCCGGTTCGTCGCCATCCGCGCGAGATACGCCCGAGGATTCTCCACCGGTCCGCTGACGCCGCGCCACGCCAGATAGACCGACTGGGTGACGTCCTCCGCGTCGGTCCAACTCCCGGTGATGTCATAGGCGAGCCGGATGATCAGGTCGCGATGGAGCAGGTATGCGGTGTCATCCATGAGCGGCAGCGGGCTCCATCGCCGAGGCGGACCGGTTGGCTGGGCCCGGCAGCACCGGATACCAGCGGCTCCAGCGTACGGGCGCGGTCGCCGCCCCCCAGCAGATTGCGGTCTTGACCAAGGCGCCCGCCCGGCCCGATACGATCGCGTTGCGCGGGCTGTCGTCGGCGTGGGCGAGCTGCAGGAGGCCATCGCGGCGCCCGAGGCTCAGATCCAGCCCGACGTAGCCCACCGAGACCGCCGGGGCCGGTGCACCGCGGCTCACGCGGTGAATCGCGTCCGCAACCAGGGCGCCGAGTGGTTCGGCCGAGGCGCACCCCATCCGCAGGTGCGGCTGGCCGGCGACCCGGACCGCGTCGCCGGCACCCCATACGTTGGGCAAACCGGGTACGCGTAGGTGAGCGTCAACGTCCATCGGGCCGTGTGGGCCGGCCAGGCCGCTATCGGTGGCCAGGGTGTCGAGTCGGAACCCGGTGCAATTGATCACCAGATCGGCGGCCGGAGCGGAGGCCAGCACGCGTATGCCGTGGCGCTCGAAGGCGGCGGCGAGGTGTCGCCGGCCGCGCGGGGAGAGGGCCGCCCCGGGGGTGACCGGGTCGGCGAGCACGATTCGCAGGTCCGGACGTGCCTCGGCAACCTCGGTGGCCACCTCGATACCGGTCGGTCCGCCGCCCAGCACCACCACCTGGGCGCCGTCGCTCAACTGGGTGAGGCCGGCATGCGCTCGGGTCGCCCACTCCAGACTGCCTGGTCCATGTGCCGCGCCGCTGCCGGTGGCGATCACCACGTGCTCCGCCTGCACCCTTCGGCCGTCGGCGAGTTGGACGCACCCGCTCTCCACCCGCTGCGCGCGGCCGAGGAGGAGTTCGATCCGGCGGTCGAGCAGGTCGGCTAGTCGCGGAGTCACGAGTTCGAGGGGGCGGGTGCCCGCGACGATCTCGTGCAGCCGGATTCGGTCGACGAAGCGGTCGCGGTCATTGATAAGCGTGACCTGGTGTCCGCGCGCGGCGGAGCGATTGGCGGCCAGGAGACCGGCATAGCCGCCGCCGACGATGGCAATGGAGGTGGTGCGAATGGGGGTCATGCGCATATGACCGGTGGGCGGGGCGGAATGTGACATCCGAGCAGTGGCGCGGCGTTGACAGCCGGTCCGCGCGCTGGTTAGCGTCAGGAGCTATGGCAACTATGGCTAATGACGAACTCGTGTCGGCCCCGGCTGCGCCCTCGCGGCGACCGGGAGCGGGGCTGGCCTTCGCGGTCGTCTCGGCCCTGTGTTTTGCCTTGTCTGGCCCCCTGGCCCGGGGGCTGCTGGATACCGGCTGGAATGCCGCTGCCGTGGTCCTGATCCGGATCGGCCTCGCCGCGGTCGTCCTTTTGCCCTTTGGGATCGCTGCGATGCGCGGGCGCTGGGGCGTGCTGAAGCGGACCTGGCCCACCCTGCTGGTGTATGGCGTGCTGGCCGTGGCGGGTGCCCAGTTCTGCTATTTCTCCGCGGTCGCGCATATGGACGTCGGTCCGGCCCTGCTCATCGAATACACGGCGCCGGCGGCCGTCGTGCTCTGGATGTGGCTGCGCCACGGGCAACGCCCGGGACTGGTCACCGTGGGCGGTGCGCTCCTTGCCGCCCTCGGCCTGGTGCTGGTCCTCGGCCTGCTCTCCGGCGGGGTCACCATCAGCACCGTCGGGGTGATCTGGTCCCTGTGCGCGATGATCGGTGTGTCCTCGTACTTCCTGATTTCCGCCGACACCGACAACGGCCTGCCGCCGCTCGCCCTGGCCGCCGGCGGCCTAGTGATCGGCGCGCTGAGCCTGGGCGTGCTGGCGCTCGTCGGCGTACTGCCGTTGGCCAGCGCACGGGCGACGACGACCTATGCCGGGCACGATTTCCCGTGGTGGGCACCGCTGTTGGCGCTCGGACTGGTGACGGCCGCCGCGGCATACGTGCTCGGCATAGTGGGCACCCGCCTGCTCGGCTCGCGGCTCGCCTCATTCGTGGCGCTGACCGAAGTGGTGGCGGCCGTGGTCTTTGCCTGGCTCCTGCTCGGCCAGTTGCCCACCCGTATGCAGTTGGTCGGCGGCGCGCTGATCCTCGCCGGGGTGATCGGAGTCAAGCTCGGCGAGCCGCCGGTCGCCACGGCCGATGCCTGAGCCCCCACAAACGCGCGCAAACCCCGGAAGTGACGGCATACCCGGGCAATAACCGGGGTATGCCGTCACGTCCGGGGTATGTCGCCCGGGGCAGCGAGTCGGTCAGTCCGAGGCGCCGGTACTCAGCGGGTCGGTGCCCAATGGATCGGTGACCGCGGCCACCGCGTGCTCGTGCTCGGACTGCATCCGGCGCAGGAAGGCGCGGGTGCGTTCGTGCTGGGGGTTGTTGATGACCTGCTTGGGATCGCCCTGCTCGACCACGACACCGGCGTCCATGAAGACCACCCGGTCGGCGACATCGCGCGCGAACGCCATTTCGTGGGTGACCACGATCATCGTCATCCCGTCGGCCGCCAGTTCGCGCATCACGGTGAGCACCTCGCCGACCAGTTCCGGGTCCAGCGCGGACGTCGGCTCGTCGAAGAGCATGAGCTTGGGCCGCATCGCCAGCGCCCGGGCGATCGCCACCCGCTGCTGCTGACCACCGGACAACTGCCCCGGGTATGCCGCCGGCTTGTCCGCCAGCCCAACCCGCTTGAGCAGGGCGTATGCCCGTTCTGACGCCTCGCTCTTGCTCTCACCCTTGACCTGCACTGGGCCTTCGATGATGTTCTGCAGGACCGTCATGTGCGGGAAGAGATTGAAGCGCTGGAAGACCATGCCGATGTCCCGGCGCTGGCGGGCGATCTCCTTGTCGTGCAGGCGATGCAGGCGTCCACCGCGATCGGCATAACCCATCAGGTCGCCGTCGACCCAGATCCGGCCGCCGTCGATCGTCTCCAACTGGTTGATGCACCGCAGGAAGGTCGTCTTGCCCGACCCGGACGGGCCTAGGAAGCACACCACTTCACCCGCCTGGACATCCATATCGATGCCCTTGAGCACCTGATTACTGCCGAAGGACTTGGTGACATTCACCGCGTGGACGAGCGGCATACCGGCCATCAGTGGGCCGCCGTCCGGTTGAGCAGGGCCTTGATCTTGCGGTCGCGCCCGGAAACCGGGGCGGTGCCGAAGCCCCGCCCGAAGTGCCGCTCCAGATAGCTCTGACCGACCATCAGCACGCTGCAGACGATGAGGTACCAGACCACCGCCGCCAGGTATGCCGGCATGATCCGGTATGTCGTGCTGGCCACCGTCTGGGCCTGGAAGAAGAGTTCGTTGGTCACGCCCATACCCGTCAGCAGCGAGGTGTCCTTGACCATGGCGATGGTTTCATTGCCGGTCGGCGGGACGATGACGCGCATGGCCTGGGGGAGCACTACGCGCCGCATCGTCTTGCCCGGCGCCATCCCGATCGCCTGGGCGGCCTCGGCCTGGCCGCGATCCACCGAGAGGATCCCGGCGCGCGCGATCTCGGCCATGTAGGCGGCCTCCGACAGCCCGAGCCCGAGCGTGCCCATCGCGAGCGTGGTGCTCCAGTCACGCAGGCTCAGCGAGCCGATGGTCATATCCCAGTCCAGCCCCAGGGCGCCGGCGATCTGCTGGCCGAACGGGATGCCGATGTCGAACTTCGGATAGAGCGTGATCAGGCCGACGCCGAGGATGATCAGCAAGACATAACGCGGGATGGCCCGGAAGAACCAGGTGTAGACGAACGAGGTTCCGCGCAGCACGGGGTTGTCCGACAGGCGCATCACGGCGAGCGTCACGCCCAGCACCACGCCGATGAGCATGGCGCCGATGGTGCCGATGATGGTCCCGTAGAGCAGCCCGGTGAGCACCGGCCGGAAGTTCATCACCCGGAACATGAAGCCGAAGTCCCAGGCCGGGTTGGTCAGGAACGAGCTGAGCAGCATCGCCACCAGGATGGCGATGATCGCCATCGCCACCCAGCGTCCGGGATGGCGCACCGGCCGGGCGTTGATGGCGCCCGGCCGGTCCTGCGGCTCCCCGGGGGAATCGTTGATCGCGGTGGACATGCCTCAGCCGGCGGGGTTGACGGCGAAGTCGCTGATGGCACCGCCGGTGTTGCCCCAGGTCTCCAGGGCCTTCTGGTAGCTGCCGTCGGCCTCGATGGCCTTGAGGGCGTCGGCGATGGCCTGCGCGAAGTCGGCCTGGTCCTTGGGGACCACGAAGCCGTAGGGAGCGGCGTCGTAGACGTCGCCGAGCAACTCGACCTTGCCCTGGGTCTGGGTGACCGCATACGCCGTTATCGGGCTGTCGGCGAGCATGGCGACGGTCTTGCCGGCGACCAGGCCCGCGGTGACATTGCTCTGCAGGTCGTCCTGGACGACCTTGATCGCGTCCTTGCCGCCGTCGGTGCACTTCTTGCTGCGCGCGGTGATGTCCTCGACCTGGACGGTGCCCTTCTGGACGCCGATGGTCAGGCCGCAGAGGTTGTCCAGGTTCACGCCCTCGGGGTTGCCCTTGGCGACCGCCCACTGCGTGCCGGCGTTGAAGTAGCTCACCATGTTGACCTCCTTCATCCGATCGGGGTTGATCGTGAAGGAGGAGACGCCGACATCGAACTTGCCGGACTTGACGCCGAGGATGATGCTGTCGAACTTAGCGTTCTGGAACTCGGTCTTGAGGCCGAGCTTCGCGGCCACCGCGTTGAAGAGGTCGACGTCCATGCCCTCCACGGTCTTGCCGTCGCTGCCGAGGTATTCATTGGGGGCGTATGACGCGTCCGAGCCGACGATGATCGTGCCCGCGGACTTGATCTTGTCCGGAACCTTGGCGGCCAGGGCCTCGTCCACGCCGCCGCTCGCGCCGCTGGACTCGCTGGATGAAGAGGTCTCGCTGCTGGCGGCGCTCGAGCTGCTGGAGCTGGCCGCGGAGCTCGCGCTCGAGGTGGAACTGCCGGCGGTGTCCAGGGTCTCCGACCCGCACGCAGTCAGGGCGAGGGCGGCACACGCCATACCGGCTAGGGTCAGGAGCGGGGAGCGACGGGTCACGACACAACCTTCCGGTCAAAACGACATACGGGAGCACGACCCACCCGGGCCGGCATTGGCCGTGAGCGTAGTGGGCGGCGTCCGTCGGGGACAGGGGTTCTCGTTACGATCCGGTAGCGAACGCCAGCCTGGCCTCGTGGACTGCGCTCGACTGACAGGATGGCGGTATGCAGAATCTGCTCATCAAGGTCGGTGTCAACGCCGTGGCACTGTGGGTCGCCGCCTTCGCGGTCCGCGGGATCCATCTCGGTGAGGATGCGGACAAGCTCTCCACCCGCCTGCTCACCATCGTCCTGGTTGCCGTGGTCTTCGGCCTGGTCAATGCCGTGATCAAGCCCATTGCCAAAATGCTCTCATTCCCGGTGATCCTGTTGACGCTGGGACTGTTCACCTTCGTCGTCAACGCCTTCATGTTGCAGATCACCGAGTGGATCAGCGACGGGCTCAACCTTGACTTCCGCATTGACCACTTCTTCTGGGATGCCGTGATGGCCGCCCTGGTGGTCACCCTGGTCTCCATGGTCCTCAACTTCCTGCTGCCCGACAACGAGTAATCCACCGCGGTAGCCAGGAAGGCGCGGCACGGAGCGACGAACTCCTTGCCGCGCCTTCGCTCTGTGCTCAGGTCGTATGCGCGTGACCTACCAGTCAAAAATGGGGAAATGGGTGCCAGGAATGACCCGCCGACCGCTGCCTTGCGCAGTCGCGGTGATGACCCGGGACTTGCCTCCGATTCCCTGATGCCGGATCCACGCGATTCTCTTGCCGTTCGACGACCACAGGGGCCAGCCCACCTCATTGCTCGTGGGCGGGACGACTACTTGGCTCGCGTCGAGACTCGCGGGCGTAATGACGATGCTCGCCAGCGTGGTGGTGTCTGCCGGGTAACTGACCCAGATGAGCTTGGTGCCATCCGGGCTCCAATCGGGCTGGCCGCCATTTAAATTGCCGTGAGCGAGGAGTTGCCCATCGCTGATCCGCCGAACCTCGGCAGAGCCCATCGAGGACCAGGGGCAGGAGTGGTGGACGGCGAAGGTGTCATTCTTCGGGTTCCAGATCGGCTCGACGAAGTTGTCGGCTTCGCCATTGCAGAAAAACGAATGCTCCTGCGCGGTGACGACGGGAATGGGTTGTCCAAAGGGCGCAAGCGAGCGAATCTGGCTCTTCACAATTCGGGGTGTAGTTGTGGTCTGAATCCGCCGGCTTCGAGGAGT
>CAKZIH010000185.1 GCA_936931335.1 uncultured Nostocoides sp.
GCTGCTCGACCGGTATGGCGTGCTGGCCCGCTCGGTCGTCGGCGCCGAAGAACTCGTCGGCGGCTTCCCCGCCATCTATCGCGTCCTGGCCGCTGCGGAGGAGACGGGGCGCCTACGCCGCGGGTATTTCGTGGAGTCCCTGGGCGCCGCCCAGTTCGCGACCACCGGCGTGATCGATGCCCTACGCGCCACCGGCGCACCCGGCGGTAGCGGGGGCCCGGATGGCCGCGAGGGGGCGCGCACCATGGTGCTCGCGGCCACCGACCCCGCGAACCCGTATGGCGCCGCCCTGCCCTGGCCCGAGCGCACCGATGGCACCGGGCACCAGCCTGGCCGCAAGGCCGGCGCGCTGGTGGTCCTCGTCGACGGAGCCCTGATCCTGTATGTCGAGCGCGGCGGCAAGACCCTGCTCACCTGGCCCGGCCCGCTGGACCTCACCGACGCCGACACCGACCCGATCCAGACCGCGGCCCACGCCCTGGCGCTGGCGGTGCGCGACGGTGCCCTCGGCCGGCTCACCGTGGAAAAGACCGATGGCGAGTCGGTGCTCGGCTCCGAATCCCCCATCGCCGCGGCCCTGGCCCGGGCCGGGTTCACGCTCACCCCCCGCGGCCTACGGCTGCGGCGGTGAGAATCGGCATACGGGGATCGAGTCGATATGCCCGAGGGTGACACCGTCTGGCGCACCGCCGATCGGCTGAACCGCGCCCTGGCCGGTCAGGCGCTGCGCACCCTGGAGATCCGGTGGGGTGAATACGGCGGGCTCGACCTGCTGCCCGCCACCACCCGCGACGTGATCAGCCGCGGCAAACACTTGCTGCACCATCTCGATACCGGGGTGACCCTGCATACGCACCTGCGGATGGAGGGCAGTTGGCGGGTGCACACCACCGCTGCCACCACGGCCCGCGATCGCGCCAACCCACAGATCCGGGTCCTGGCCGCGACCGACGACTGGACCGCGCTGGGCCTTCGCTTGGGCCTGGTCGAGGTGTGGCCTACGGATCAGGCCGAGCACCGGCTCGGCTACCTGGGACCGGACATCCTCGGCCCCGACTGGGATCTGGAGCGCGCGCTGGCCAACCTCACCGCGCTCCCCCAGCGAGCCATCGCCGAGGGTCTGCTCGATCAACGCAACCTCGCCGGGGTCGGCACCTTCTGGGCCAGCGAGGGACTCTTCCTGCAACGACTCTTCCCCTGGGCGCCGGTCGGGGACTGCTCAACCGCCCAGCTCACTGCCCTGCTGGAGCGCACGCAGCGACTCATGCGCCGAGGCGCGGCCACCGGCATTCAGTCCGCCACCGGAAGTGAACGCGCCGATCAGCTCGCCAATGTCCACGCCCGCTCCGGCCGGCCGTGTCGGCGCTGCGGCGAGGCCATCCGGGTCGCTGCGATCGGCCTCGCCCCGACCGAACGGGTCTTCTTCTATTGCCCTCGCTGCCAAGGCGGACTGGCACCGACCGACGACGGACGCCCGCAACGACCGATGGGTTCGCAGCCCCGCGGCCGCCGGGGCGGCAACTTGACGCAGGTCAGGCCGCAGAGGCGGTAACGCCGCGAGCCGAGCGCGCGCGGGGCAGGGTGACGAGCCCGGCCGCCTGCGCCTCGGACACCGAGACGCGCAGGCTCACATCGGCGAGCACCCGCGACAGTGGGACCCCCAGCGCACCGCAAATGGCCGCCAATAGCTCGGACGACGCCTCCTTGGTGCCCCGCTCGATCTCACTGAGATAACCCAGCGACAACGACGCCTGCCTCGACACCTCGCGCAGCGAGCGGCCCTGGGCGATGCGTTCCTCGCGCAACACCGCACCCAACTCCCGTCGCAACAGGATCATGGCCTCTCCTTCATCCGGCTGTCGATCACGTTACCTGGTACGGCCGACAGCGCCGAGGACCGTATGCAGTGCCGCGAGCCCCGCGTCCACGCTGGCCTCCCGGATCTGCTCACGAGAGCCGGTCAGCGCCAAGGGGAACACCTGCGTGCGCTCCCCTTCGGCGACCGCGACATACACCGTGCCGACCGGTTTCCCGTCCGCCGGGTCGGGCCCAGCGACGCCGGTGGTGGCCACCGCGAGGTCTACGCCGAGCACCCGGCACGCCCCGCGCGCCATCTGGGCGGCGACTTCCGGGTCCACTGCCCCGCGTTCAGCCAATAATGTCGCCGAGACACCGAGCAGTTCGCCCTTGAGCGCGCTGGCATAGCTGACGATTCCACCATGGAAGACCACCGAGGCCCCCGGTACCGAGGTCAGCGCCGCAGCTAACAGGCCACCGGTCAACGACTCCGCGCAGCCCAGCGTGCGCCCGGCTTCCCGCGCGGCGGCGATCACCGCGGCCGCGCCCTGCGACGCCGTCACGTTCACCGCTCCGGCCGTTGCTCAGGAGCCGATTCGTACAGAGCCCGCGCTCGTTCACTCTGGGCCTGCGCCCGGAGCGCTCGTTTGCGCTGGGCCCGCTCGCTGGTCTGCCGCAGACGCAGGGCGTTGAGCACGATGTCGATGCCGGTCACCAGCGTCAACACCACCCCGGCGATGAGGATCACCCACGCGATGAACTCCCATACCTCGTGCCCGGGGAGCACCCACAACGGCATACAAAAGAGCGTCAGCGCGAGCGCCTGCAGGGCGGTCTTGGTCTTGCCGCCCCGACCGGCGGGCATCACGCCGTGGCGGATCACCACGAAGCGCATCGCGGTGATCCCCCACTCCCGGATCAATACCGGGATGGTGATCCACCACGGGATATCACCGAGGATCGACAGGCCGACGAACGCCATACCGGTCAGGGCCTTGTCGGCGATCGGGTCGGCGACCTTGCCGAAGTCGGTCACCAAGCCCCGCGAGCGCGCCAAGTCGCCATCGATCCGATCGGTCGCCACCGCGACCATGAAAAGCGCCGTCGCCCACCAGCGCAGGCCCACGTCGCTGCCCTCGCGCGCCAGCAACAGCCAGCCGAAGAAGGGCACGACGGCCACCCGCGCCACCGTTAGCGCATTGGGCAGGTTCCAGTTCGAGGCCCGCGTGGGGGCGCTGCTCATAGACGCACGGCCTCCAGGTCCGCGCCCTGGCTGGCGACCACCCGGCCCTGCACCAGGTCGCCAGCACGCAGGTCGGCCCCATCGGCGATCGTGGTGATCCCGTCGATATCCGGACCCTGAATGGCGGCCCGACCGGTGGCGACCTGCGGGTCGTCGTCGTCATGGCCCTCGATGAGGATCTGGATCTGCTCGCCCACGCGCTCGGCCGCTCGGTCGGCGGTCAACTGCTCGACCAGGTCGGTGATCTCGGCGACCCGCTCGGCGATCACGTCCTCAGCCACCTTGCCGGGCATCCCGATGCCCTCGGTGCCGTCCTCGTCGGAGTACCCAAAGACCCCGACGACGTCGAGACGGGCCGCGGTGAGGAAGTCCTGCAATTCGGCGACATCGTCCGGGGTCTCCCCAGGGAAGCCGACGATGACATTGGACCGGATCGCCGCCTGCGGGGACAGGGCGCGCACCCGCTCGATCAGCGCGAGAAAGTCGTCCGTGCCGCCAAAACGCCGCATCCGGCGCAGCAAGGGCCCGGAGGCATGCTGGAAGGAGATATCGAACCAGGGCAACACCTTTTCGGTGGCCACCATGGCCTCCAGCAGCCCGGGCCGGATCTCCGCGGGCTGCAGATAGGACACCCGCACCCAGTCGAGTTCGTCGATCGCGGCCAGCCGCGGCAGCAGGGACTCCAGAGCGGTCAGGTCGCCCAGATCCTTGCCGTATGAGGTGGAGTTCTCGCTCACCAGGAAGACCTCGCGCACCCCGCGCTCGGCGAGCCAGCGCGCCTCGGCGACCACTTCGTCGGGATGCCGGGAAACGAAGGCCCCCCGAAACCGCGGGATCGCGCAGAAGGCGCAGCGCCGGTCGCAGCCACTGGCGATCTTCAATGGCGCCCAGGGCCGATCGTCCAACCGGGCTCGGATGACAGGCGGACCACTGGCCGGGGCCACCGAGCCCAGGGCGGCCTCGTCGACCAGCGCGGCCGCCTGACCCATCCCGGGGACGGCGACGGTGTCGCGGACCTCGGCGCGCGCCGCGGGGGTCAACGGCAGCAATCGGCGCCGATCGGTGGGGACGTGACTGGCCGGCCGCTCCCCCTCGAGGATGGCCTGCAGGTGGCCGGACAGATCGGCATACGAATCGAAACCGAGGACCGCATCGGCCTCGGGCAGCTCCTCGGCGAGCTCACGGCCATACCGCTCGGCAAGGCAGCCCACGGCGACCACGGCCTGGGTGCGCCCGGTGGACTTGAGTTCGCTGGCCTCCAGCAGGGTGTCGATGGAGTCCTTCTTGGCCTGCTCGATGAAGCCGCAGGTGTTCACCACCGCGACATCGGCATCGGCAGCGTCCTCGACCAACTCCCAGCCCTGCGCGGCAAGCCGGCCAGCGAGCTCTTCGGAGTCGACCTCGTTGCGGGTGCACCCGAGAGTCACGAGGGCGACCGAGCGCGCGGGGGTCGTCATACGGGCAACTCTACGGCGCCCTACAGTGCGGGTATGCCGGACCAGCCCACCTCCGCCCCGCTCAGTGTTCCCGTCATCGACGGACACAACGACCTGCCGTGGGCGCTGCGTAAGCTAGTCGACTACGACTTGGACCAGATCGACCTGGCCACCCGGGGGGAACGCACCCATACCGACCTGCCGCGGCTGCGCGAGGGCGGGGTCGGCGGGCAGTTCTGGTCGGTCTATGTGCCGGGCACCTATACCCCCGCCGACGCGGTCACCGGCACCCTGGAGCAGATCGCCTGCGTCCGGGAACTCACTGAGCGGTTCAGCGACACCCTGGTGCTCGCCGACACCGCGGACCAGGTCCGCGCGGCGATTGCGCAAGGCCGGGTCGCCTCCCTGCTGGGCGCCGAGGGCGGGCACTGCATCGCCAACTCCCTAGGCACCTTGCGCATGTACCGGGCGCTCGGGGTGCGCTATCTGACCCTCACTCACAATCAGAACAACGACTGGGCCGATTCGGCCACCGACGCCCCGCGGCACGGCGGCCTGACCGATTTCGGGCGGGCCGTGGTGGCGGAGATGAACCGCATCGGGATGCTCGTCGACCTCAGCCATGTCGCGGCCAGCACCATGCACGACGCCCTGGATGTCAGCACCGCACCACCGATCTTTTCGCACTCCGGTGCGCGGTCGGTGTGCAATCACCCGCGCAATGCCCCCGACGACGTGCTCACCCGGCTGGCCGACGCCGGCGGGGTCTGCATGGTCACCTTCGTCCCGCGCTTCGTCTCCCCGACGGTGCGCGCATGGGACCTCGACGTGCATGAGGCGGCACTGGCCGCCGGCATCGATCCGGGGGATCTGGCGGCATACGAGGCGTTCACCGACCGGTATGCCGTGACTCACCCCGCCCCGCAGGCGCAACTCGCGGACGTGGTCGCCCACTGCGAACGGGTGCGTGAGATCGCCGGCATCGATCACGTCGGCCTGGGCGGCGACTACGACGGGGTCGTCGAGCTACCCGAGGGCCTGGCCGATGTCACCGGCTACCCGCGGCTGCTCGCCGCCCTGGCCGAGCGTGGCTGGTCGCCGGCCGACTTGGCGAAGCTGGCCCATGGCAACATCCTGCGCGTCCTGCAGGCCGCGGACGAGGTGGCGGCGGGGGCCAGCCGCATACCGGGGCGGGCGCGGCTGGCACCGCTGCCCGCGGCCGACTGACGCGACCTTGGCCAAGCCCAGAAATTAGCTGCGGCGCATGGCGGTCAGCGCCACCAGGCGCGAGATCACCATGGTCACATAAAGCACCCCGACGAGTTGCTCGACCATCACCAGCCCGCGGGCCTGCGGCAGCACCGGCATCACATCGGAGAGGCCGACGCTGGTGAGGCTGGCCATGGACAGATAGAGCAACTCGTGGAAGCTGCGCTCCCCCGGCCCCTGATAGGCAACGAAGGAGCCCGGCCACAACGCCTGCACGACCAGATAGAAGTACGCGAACGACCAGGCGATCACCGTGAACGCGGCGCCCACCGCGAAGAGTTCGTCCTTGGTCACCCAGTGGTCGGCGAAGACATAGGCGATCAGGGCGCACCCGACATAGAGATAGAACGAGCCCAGCAGCAGATGAGCGAGTTCGAAGACCGGGTCGTTGCCTGGGTCGGCGATGGTCCAGATCTCCAGCACCAGTGCCGGGAAGGCGATGAGCGCGGAGAGCCAAGTCAGCGCCGGGGTGCTGCGGACGGTGACGATCGCCAGGACCACGATGATCAGCCCGAGGATCGAGATCGGCGCACGATTGTTCGGGCCCGCGAAGGGCAGGCTGAGCATGGCCAGCATCTGCGCCCCGAGCAGGAAGGCACTTGGGCGCTCCCGTAAGGGCCGGACGATGGCCTGTTTCAGCCGGCTGCGGCGGTTGCCGATCGGCCGATTCAGGTCCGCGCCATGCTTCCACAGCGTGGTCACGACCGCCCAGCCTAAGCCGTCGGCGAGGTGGTGTCGGCCTGGCTCACATCCGGCCGGTCAACTGCCATGCGTCCTCGGATTCCTCATCGTCCTCGTATGCGGTGTCCGCCTCCGGCGGGTCCTCCCCGCGCATCCGCGCCAAGGTGGACGGCAGATCGTCGGGCCGGATGAGCACATCGCGGGCCTTGGAGCCCTCGGAGGGACCGACGACCCCGCGCGATTCCAGCAGGTCCATGAGCCGTCCAGCCTTGGCAAAGCCGACCCGCAGCTTGCGCTGCAGCATCGAGGTGGAACCGAACTGCGTGGTCACCACGAGTTCGGTCGCCTGCAGCAGCAGGTCGAGGTCGTCACCGATGTCCTCGTCGATCTGCTTCTTGGCCGCCTCGACAGTGACATCGTCGCGGTAGTTGGCCTGCAGCTGACCCTTGACGTGTGCCACCACTTCGTGGATCTCGGTCTCGGTCACCCATGCGCCCTGGACCCGGATCGGCTTGCTGGCCCCCATGGGCAGGAAGAGCGCGTCACCCTGGCCGAGCAGCTTCTCCGCACCGGGCTGGTCGAGCACCACGCGGCTATCGGCCAGGGAGGAGGTGGCGAACGCCATCCGGGAGGGGACATTCGCCTTGATCAGGCCGGTGACCACGTCCACGCTCGGGCGCTGGGTCGCCAGCACTAGGTGGATACCGGCGGCGCGGGCCAGCTGGGTGATCCGCACGATCGAGTCCTCGACATCACGCGGGGCAACCATCATCAGGTCCGCCAGCTCGTCCACGATCACCAGCAGATAGGGATAGGGCTCCAGCACGCGCTGCGATCCCGGCAGCGGCTGCAGCGCCCCGGAGCGTACCGCCTTGTTGAAGTCGTCGACATGCTTGAAACCGAAGGAGGCCAGATCGTCATATCGGACATCCATCTCCTTGACCACCCACTGCAGGGCCTCGGCGGCCTTCTTGGGGTTGGTGATGATCGGGGTCACCAGGTGGGGGATCCCGTCGTATGCGGTGAGTTCCACCCGCTTGGGGTCCACCAGCACCATGCGCACCTCCTCCGGGGTGGCACGCATGAGGATCGAGGTGATCATCGAGTTGACGAAGCTCGACTTGCCCGCACCGGTAGCCCCCGCGACCAGCAGGTGCGGCATCTTGGCGAGGTTCGCGACCACGAAGCCGCCCTCGACGTCCTTGCCCACGCCCATGGTCATCGGATGGGTGCTGCTGGTGGCCACATTGCTGCGCAGCACATCGCCGAGGGAGACCAGTTCCTTGTCGGCGTTGGGGATCTCGATCCCGATCGCCGACTTGCCGGGGATCGGCGAGAGGATGCGCACATCGGCGGAGGCGACGGCATACGCGATGTTCTTGGACAAGGCGGTGACCCGCTCCACCTTGACGCCTGGGCCGAGCTCCACCTCATACCGGGTGACGGTCGGGCCCCGGGTGAAGCCGGTGACCTGGGCATCGATCCCGAACTCGTCCAGCACCGTGGTCAATGACGCGACGACCTGGTCGTTGGCGGCCGAGCGAGCCTTGGGCCGGCTGCCCTCCTTGAGCACCTCGGAGTCGGGCAATGTGTAGGCGACATCCCCGGCCAGCGCGAGCTGCTCGACCCGCGCCGGCGGTGGGCTGACCGGCGGGGGCGTCAGGTCCACTCGGGTGCGGTCGATGTCGTTCGCGACGAGCGCGGAGGCACCGGCGGCGGGGCGGGCCTGCGC
>CAKZIH010000186.1 GCA_936931335.1 uncultured Nostocoides sp.
GCGAGCGATGGCCCCGGGCCGAGCGCCGGCCGTGTCGCGCTCTGGGCCGGTGCCTGGCTGGCGGTGGTGGCCCAGTTGCGGTGGATGCACCGGCATACCGGCGCATTCCGGTGGTGGACGCGGGTGTTCTTCCCGATCCCGTTGGCCGTCTTCGACGTCCTCTTCGCGATCTCGTTCGCGCAGACCGCGATTCGCGGGTCGGTGCGCTGGCGCGGGCGGCCGGTGGCGGTGCGGCAGCGGCGCGGCGCCACGAGGGAGCGGGTCTGACGATGGCGCTGGTGACCCTTCCGGACGGGGTGGCGGTCGTGCTCGACATCGCCGCCTGGGGCGCCTTCCATGCCGCCACCGGGTATGCCGCCCACCGCCTCCCCCCGCGGCGGGTGGACCACGACGGTTGGCTGCTGCGGCCGAGGCGCTGGGAAACCGCCCGGGGCTACCGACGCTGGCTGCGGATCGACCGGTGGAAGGATGCGCTGCCCGAGGCCGGGGCACTCTTCGCCGGCGGGATCAGCAAGCGGCAACTCCCCGCGCGCGATGTCGTTGGGCTGACGCTCTTCGCCCGGGAGACCCGCCGAGCCGAACTGGCCCACTGGGGGGCGATGGCCTGCGCGCCGCTCTTCCTGCTCTGGAATCGCCCGCTCGCCGCCGGCCTGCTTGTGGCCTATGGCGTGGCCGTCAATGCACCATTCATCGTCATCCAGCGCTACAACCGGCTGCGCATCTATGCGCTGCTCGATCGGCTCCCCCATGGCCGGTGACGCCCGGCGCCCGCAGACATCGGTGCAGGCACCATCTCGGCACGGGCCGATCGCGCAACTCCTCATCGCCCTTTCCCCGCTCAGCCTGATCCTCATCGTCTATGCCGTCGCCGGGTGGGTGACCGGCCCATTGGCCAGCGACCTCGGTGGCACCAACCGGCTGGGTCTCGCCCTGAATGTGACCGGTCCACCGGCGGTTGATCGGGCCCTCTTCGGCGTGATCCCGACGGTCTGGATCCAGCAGCGGCTGGTCGACGGCTCGGTGCATTGGTATGACGTCCTCGCCGCCGTCGTCTATGCCAGCCACTTCGTGGCCATCCCGCTGCTCACCGCGATCATGTGGTTTCGCTGGCGGCGGCGCTTCGCCGGCTGGATCGCCGCGGTGATCACCTTTGCCGTCCTCGGAGTGGCCGGCTATGTCCTCTATCCCGCGGCCCCACCGTGGATGGCCGCCGAACTCGGGGTCATCGACGAGGTGCGCCGCATCTCCGACATCGGCTGGTCTGGCCTGAACCTGGATGTCATCTCCCGCGGGACCGTCTCGGCGCAAGGGGTAAGCAACCCGGTCGCGGCCATGCCCTCGCTGCACGCGGGCAGTTCCCTGCTGGTCACCCTGGCGGCGTGGTCGCGACTGGGCGCCATCGGGCGGGTCTGCTTGAGCACCTATGTGGTGGCGATGGCCGCCGCCTTGGTCTACACCGGCGAGCACTATGTCGTCGATGTGCTTGCCGGGTGGGTGGTCGCCGGCATTGCTATCGCGCTGGCCACGGCGATCGCCCCTCGTCGCCACGGCGGATAGAACGGCATACGGGCGCGGGCCGCACCCCATACGGAGTGCGGCCCGCGAACGTGCGGTGAATCGGTCAGAGACCGGTGACCCGGTCCGCCGGCGGGGTGATGCCGGGGTGGGACTGCAGGTACTCGACGAGGTTCTGCAGGTCCTCCTTGCCACCGAGCAGGTTGGTGCCCTGCTTGAAGGCGGTGAACGAGTCGCCGCCATTGGCGAGGAAGTTCAGCGTGCCGACCCGGTAGGTGGCGCTCAGGCTCATCGGCTGGCCGTTGAGCATCATCGAACTGGCGACCACCTTGGAGCCCTGCGGCTGGCTGTCGTCCCAGGTGTAGGTGAAGCCCTGCGAGACGCCGAGGGCCAGGTACGGACGGCTGCGGGTCGGATCGTACTGCTGCTCCAGCGCGTCCTTGATCTGCTGGCCGGTCATATCCATGGTGACCAGCAAGTTGCCGAAGGGCGCCACATTGTAGGCCTCGGCGTAGGTGATCTCGCCCGGCTGCTCGCCATTGGTGATCTGGTTGACCAGGAAGCTGGCGCGCACGCCACCAACGTTCATGAAGGCGATCTGCGCGCCACCGCTCTGGGTGCCCCACAGCATCGCGTCAGAGACCAGGTCGGCCATCGGGGTCTCGATACCCCGGTTGCCGCTGGCGTCGCCGGTGACATCCTGCGCCACGGTGCCGACCACGCGGGCCGCCTGCTCGCCGGCCAAGCCCTTCCACTTGTTGATGACCGCGGTCTCGGCCGGGTCCGCGGTGGCGCGGTCGACCAGGACGTTGTGGGAGAGGAAGGAGTTGCGGTTAATGTCACCGGTGGCCGAGTTGATGGTGAACCGGCTGTCGGTCACCAGTTGCCCGTATGACGCGGCACTGGTCACCAGGCGCGGGCGCCCCTGCGGGTCGTTCTGGGTGCACACATACGGCTGGTGGGTGTGGCCGGAGATCACCACGTCAACCAGGGCGCTGAAGCGGGGCGCCATCTCGGCGATCGGGCCGTTGAACCCGGCGCACCCGTCATAGGGGGCGGTGGTGGGCTCCTGCGACCCGCCCTGGTGGATGAGCACGACGATGGCCTTGACGCCCATCCGGTTCAGCGCGCCGGCGGCCTGGTTGACCGTGGCCACCTCGTCGGTGAAGCGGACGCTCTTGACGCCCGCCGGGTCGACCAGGGTCGGGGTCTCCTTGAGGGTGAGACCGATGAAGCCGATGCGCTTGCCGCCCACGGTGCGCACGGTGAAACCGGGCAGCAACGGCTTGTTGTCGGCCTTCTTGATCACATTGGCGGCGAGGTACTGGTAGTCGGCGCCCTGGAAGGGAGAGTCGGGGAAGTAGCAGCCATCCTCGGGGTGGCAGCCACCGCGCTGCATCCGCAGGAGTTCACCGGTGCCCTCGTCGAACTCGTGGTTGCCGACGCTGGTGACGTCCAGGCCCAGGGTGTTCAGGGACTCCACGGAGGGTTCGTCGTGGAAGGTGCCGGACAGGAAGGGCGAGCCGCCGATCGTGTCACCGGCGGCGACGGTCAGGCTGTTCGCGTCGCCGACCTGGTTGCGCAACTCAGTCAGCTTGGCCGAGAGGTACTCCACCCCGCCGGCCGGCGTCTTGGTCGGGTCGCTGGCCAGCGGCGAGTCGGTGGCCTCCAGGTGCCCGTGGTAGTCGTTGAACGACAGCAACTGCACCGGGATCGCCCGGGCGGTCTCTCCCGGGGCGGCGGTGGCGCCGGGGGTGGCGGCCAGTGCCGCGCCCAGCGCCGCAACGGCACCGGTCGCGAACAACGTCGTGCTCTTGCGCATGCAATTTCTCCCTTGTGACCGGGGGCAGGACATGGTGAAGCCCCCGGGGGGAACCTACTCCCGATTGGCGGCCCTGGCGACCCCCCACCATGGTGAACATGAGGTGATCATCCGGGTGAGAAGTTTGCCTGGTCAGGCGCCCACTGCGAGCTGATCGAGGAGCACCGACCACTCCCAGGCGACCTCGCGCCAGGCGTCATACCGGCCGCTGCGGCCGCCGTGCCCGGCGCTCATCTCGGTATGCAGCAGGATCGGCCGGGTAGCGGGGTCATTGGTGGCGCGCTCGCGCAGCCGGGCGATCCACTTGGCGGGCTCGGTCACCAGCACCCGGGTGTCGTTGAGCGAGGTGGTCGCCAGGATCGCGGGGTAGCCGCATTCGCGGACATTGTCGTAGGGCGCATAGTCCGCCATCCACCCGTATGCCGTTGCTTCCGCCAGCGGGTTGCCCCACTCCTCCCATTCCCCTGCCGTCAGCGGGAGGTCGGCGTTAAGCATGGTGGTCAGCGCGTCCACGAAGGGCACCGCGGCATGAGCGAAGCGGAAGAGCTGCGGGGCGCGGTTGAGCACCGCGCCGATCAGCAGCCCACCGGCGGAGCCACCCTCGCAGGCCAACCGGTCGGGATCGGCCCAGGTGCCGCGGATCGCCTGCGCCACCGCGATGAAATCGGTGAAGGTGTTCGCCTTGTGCTCCAGGCGACCCTCCTCATACCAACCGCGGCCCATCTCCCCGCCACCGCGGACATGGGCGACGACATAGACGACGCCGCGATCGAGCAGCGAGAGCCGGGCGACGGAGAAGTAGGGATCGCTGGGAATCTCGTAGGCGCCATAACCGGTGAGCAGGGCCGGGGCACTGCCATCGGGTTGGATGTCGGCGCGGCGCACCACGGACACCGGGATCTGGGTGCCATCCGCCGCGCTCACCCATTCGCGGGATTCGTCGTAGGCATCCGGGTCGTAGCCGCCGAGCACGGGCTGGCGCTTGACGAGGGTCCGCGCACCGGTGAGCGGATCGACCGCATAGGTGGCCCGGGGGTGGACGAAGCTCTCCTGGGTGACCAGGAGTTCGCGGGCGGCGAGTTCGGGGTTGTCACCGAGGTGCAGCGCGGTCAGCTCGCCATCGACCGGCCAGGGCAGCGCCGCACCGAAACCGGACTCTGCCGAGGGGTCGCGCGGCAGCACCCGCAGCGTGGGTAGGCCCTCGGCGCGCAGGGAGAGCACCGCAAACTCGTCGAAGGCATCGACGGCGAGGAAACGCTCCCCGGGCCCGGAGTCAAGGATCGGCTGCCAGTTGCCCGGGTCGGCCAGCGGCGCCCACGCCAAGTCGCTCTCCCGATCCCGCAGGTTGTGCACGACCAGGATCCGGTCGCCCGCGATCTCGATGTCATATTCCACGCCCTCGACCCGCTCCCGTACGCAGCGCCACTCCCCTAGCGGGTCGTCGGCCGGCAGGATCCAGGTCTCACTCGTGGTCTTGCTGCCCAGTCCGAGGATGAGGTGGGAATCGTCGCGGGAGCCCCCGATGCCGAGCCAAAACCGCTCGTCATCCTCCTGGAAGATCTTCACGTCCTGCTCGCGGGCGGTGCCGATCTCGTGACGCCATACCTGATAGGGCCGCCAGGCGTCGTCGACCACGACATAGAAGAGATAGCGGCCGGAGTTGTCGAACTCGGCGCCATAACCGACCCCGGTGAGCGCGTCGTCGAGGAGTTCACCGGTGGCGATCTCGCGCACCGTGATCGCGAACCGTTCGTCACCCTCGGTGTCCACGCCAGCGGCGATCAACCGGTGATCGGGGCTGACACACAGCGCCCCTAGGCTGAAGAAGTCGTGGCCCGCGGCCGCGGCATTGGCGTCCAGCAGGACCTGTTCCCCGGCCGGTATGGCGCCGGGCTCGAGCACTGGGCGCGGCGCGTCCGGACCCGAGCGGGGACAGCGGGCGTGCACGGCATACTGCTCGCCCTCAATGGTGCGGGCGTAGTACCACCAGGGGCCGTCGCCGACCGGCACCGACAGGTCGCTCTCCTTCACGCGTGCCTTGATCTCGCCGAAGATCTTCTCGCGTAGACCTTCTAGGTGTGCGGTGCGCGCCTGGGCGTAGGCGTTCTCGGCCTCCAGATAGCTGCGTAACTCCGGATCTTCGAGGTCGGCCATCCAGGCATAGGGATCCGACACCGTGATCCCGTGGTGGGTGCGCTCGCTGGGCCGGGCGGGCGCCACGGGCGGGGTCGGCAGATCCTGATCGTTCACAGCGGCCACGATAGGTGGCCACTGCACCTGCCCTGGCCGTGGGCGGCACTCAGCCGACCGAGCGGGCGCCGAGCAGCACCTTGAGGTCACCCATCAAGGCTTCACTGGCTTCCACTCGGAAGCTGTCGTCCAGCTTGAGCAGCACCGACCGGCCGGGCTGGACCAGCTTGACGTGCACCTCGGTCTGGCCCGGATAGGCGACCAGCAGCGACTTGAGTTGTTCGATCTGGGGGGCGGTGGCCCGGGTGAGTTCCATGGAGATCACCACCGGCCCGCGGGGGCCTTCGGTGATATCGGCCAGCATGAACTCGTGCGCGGACAACTGCACCCCACCTTCCTCCCGCCGGCGCACCCGGGCGCGGACCGCGCATACCGCGTCCATCGCCAGCAGATGCTGGTGGGTCAGATAGGTCTTGGTGAAGAACATGACCTCCACCGCCCCGCCGAGGTCCTCGATCACCACCAGGGCGTACGGGTCGCCCTTCTTGTTGCGCTTCACCGCCATCGAGGTGACCAGCCCGGCAATGGTGACCTGGGCGCCGTCCTCATGCGGTGAGTCATCCTCCAGCAGCGCCGAGATCAGGGTGTCGCTATGCCGCTGCAGCACATGCTCGATCCCCAGCAGCGGATGGTCGCTGACATAGAGGCCGAGCATGTCGCGTTCGTGCGCCAACTGGGTGCGCTTGTCCCAGCGCACATCCGGGATCGGGGTGAGCCCGGAGACATCGGCGGCGAACTCCTCCTCGAAGCCCCCGAAGAGACTGTCCTGGCCCATCGCCTCGGCCCGCTTGGCCTCGACGAACGCCTCGACATAGTCCTCGTGCACGCGCAGCAACCCACCGCGGCTGTGGCCCAGGTCGTCGAAGGCACCGGCCTTGATCAGCGACTCGATGGTCCGCTTGTTGCAGACCGCCATCGGCACCTTGTCCAGGAAGTCGACGAAGGAGACGAAGCGGCCCTTCTCCTCGCGGGCGGCCACGATCCCGTCCACGACATTGCGCCCGACATTGCGGATCGCCTCCATACCGAAGCGGATATCCGTGCCCACCGCGGCAAAGGCCGCACGCGACTCATTGACCGAGGGCGGCAGGACGGTGATCCCCATGCGCCGCGACTCGTTGAGATAGAGCGCCGACTTGTCCTTGTCGTCGCGCACGCTGGTCAGCAGCGCCGCCATATATTCGGCCGGATAGTTCGCCTTGAGGTATGCGGTCCAATAGGACACCAGCCCGTATGCCGCGGTGTGCGCTTTGTTGAACGCATAGTCGGAGAACGGGACGAGGACGTCCCAGAGCGCCTGCACCGACTCTTTGGAGAAGCCCTGGGTCTGCATGCCCTGAGAGAAGGTGTCGAACTCGGCGTCCAGCACCTCCTTCTTTTTCTTGCCCATCGCCCGGCGCAGCAGGTCCGCGGACCCGAGGGTGTAGCCGGCGAGCTTCTGCGCCAGCTCCATGACCTGCTCCTGATAGATGCAGAGCATGTAGGTATTGCCGAGGATCGGCTGCAGCGCCTCGATCAAGGCCGGTTCGAGCTTGCCCTCCAGCCGGGGATCCAGCGGGGTCTCGGTCTGTTTGCCGTTCTTGCGCAAGGCAAAGTTGGTATGCGCGTCCACCCCCATCGGCCCCGGACGATAGAGCGCGAGCGCCGCCGAGATGTCCTCGAAGTTGTCCGGCTGCATGAGCTTGAGCAGGGTGCGCATGCCGCCGCCGTCGAGCTGGAAGACACCCAGGGTGTCCCCACGGGAGAGCAGCGAATAGGTGGCCGGATCGTCCAGGCTCTCCGAGAGCGCGTCGAGATCGATCTCCTCGCCGCGGTTGTCGCGGATGTTGTCGATCGCGTCATCGAGGATCGTCAGATTGCGCAGTCCGAGAAAGTCCATCTTGACCAGCCCCAGCTTCTCGCAGCTGGGGTAGTCGAACTGGGTGATGATCTGCCCGTCCTGCTCGCGGCGCATTACCGGGATGAGGTCGGTGAGCGGCTCGCTGGACATGATGACCCCGGCCGCGTGCACACCCGCCTGCCGCTTCAGCCCCTCGAGCCCGATCGCCGTCTCTACGATCTCCTGGACCGGCGGCTCGGCGTCGTGGATCTGGCGGAAGTCGGCGCCATCGGCATACCGGGGGTGGGTCGAGTCGAAGATCGCCTTGAGCGGGACCCCTTTGCCCATCACATCGGCCGGCATCGCCTTGGTCAGCCGATCCCCCATGGCGAATGGATGCCCGAGCACCCGCGCCGCATCCTTGACGGCCTGTTTGGCCTTGATCGTGCCGTAGGTGACGATTTGGGCGACCCGGTCATCGCCATACTTCTCGGTGACATAGCGGATGACCTCGCCGCGGCGGCGTTCGTCGAAGTCCACATCGAAGTCGGGCATCGACGGGCGCTCCGGGTTGAGGAAGCGCTCGAAGATCAGGCCGTGCCTGAGCGGGTCGAGATCGGTGATCCGCAGTGCATAGGCGCACATGGATCCCGCACCCGAGCCACGGCCCGGACCCACCCGGATGCCGTGGTCCTTGGCCCAGGTGATGAAGTCGGCGACGACGAGGAAGTAGCCGGGGTAGCCCTTGCCGACGATGAC
>CAKZIH010000187.1 GCA_936931335.1 uncultured Nostocoides sp.
CCGAGAGTGAGGACCTCACGCCGACGTCACTTACACAAAGTTCCTGACAGACCCCGTTATGCACCTCGGGCGTGTTGATTAGTCCAGGTTATGAATGGGCCAGTCGGGATGCAGGCCTCCTGCGGCCGCACTGGAGGAGAAGCGAGCGCTTCAACCGGCCGCGGACCGACTTCAGGTCAAGCGGTTCGGCGGATCGAGTGAGAGTTGCTCCACTAGGCGGAAGTCGCTGACTTCGCTGAATCGAAGGGCGCGCCCAGGCTCCCTATGGAGGACGCCCGTAGCAGACACGATCCGCCGGTCAGTGTTGGCCTCGCCGGCGACGTGGTAGTCGGCATCGTTGAGTTCCAGCGAGATGTTCCGGGCTTTGTCGTTGTCGAGAGCTCGTAGCGTCACGCGGCCGACTTCGTCTTCCTCGCCACGGTCGAGACGCTTTACGTAGCCCACGATCGTTTGACGACCGACAACCGGCGCACCCTTCAGCACCTCACCAACTTGCCTGATCGCTTCCGATGCTTCACCGGAGAGAGTGACTGCGGTGGGTGCTTGACGTGCTGGGAGTCGATCGGCCCAGGAGAAGGCGACGCCCAAGTCCGCGATGCTGGTTGTGTCGAGTGTGTTGGCGACCGCCTCGCAAAGCTCGGATGAGACACCGACGCCAACCGCTTCCGTGATGCTGCTACGGGACGGTTCCGCGGCGCTATGAGTCAACTCGTGCAGCGTCGACAATCCTTCGGCGAGCCTCAACATCGCTCGGCGTGCGAACGGCTGGTACTCGACATCCTCGAAGAGCAGAGCGTCCTCCACGTCGTCTGGCTTGAGAACTGGAAGGCGACTAATGACGGGAACGATGTAGCTCCCATGACGCGTCTGGGCCATCCGCACGCCGTTGGCGTGGAGCCGCGCGGCCCGGAACTCGGCGATGTCCGAACCCGCTTTGGCGATCGCCAAGAGCACGCCGGCGGCATCCGTGCCCAACGCGCGGGAAATGCTCGTGAGCATCTCCGACCAGCGCAGGGTGAAGTCAGGCGATGAGGTCAGGGTGGGGACCACTACCCGGCTGTCTTCGCGGCGCCAGCTCTGCGCGATGTTGCCTAGGACGCCATCACGAGTCCACCCGAGCCCCCTAAGCCACTCGGTCACGTCTTCAGGAACAACTGACTGAGTGTTTAGAGTCTGGGTCGTCATGAGGTCCACCTCGCTGCTTGGGCGTCCATGAGCATTCGCATCGCCGTCGACGTGAGCAGGTTGGTCAGCGGGACCTTCAGCCGGATCGTGGAGGTGTTGCTTGTGGCGGGCATCCCGAAGAGGGGCAGGTAGTAGGCCGACCTCGCCAGATGGGTTCCGTGGGCGTCCATTAGGTGCCAGGCGTCGACATCGTCCCCGACCACGATCAGTGCCAAGACGCCGTAGCCCGAGCGCAGCGTGGACCGCAGTAGGTCGTACGTCCGGACGTCCAAGTCATGCATCAAAAGGCCGTCGTGGACCTCTGGCTTGCTTGTGGCCTTGAGCTGGAAGTCGACGACGTGGAGGCCGCTGTTCACGGTCATATCTACACCTCGCTCGTCGTCGGTGACGATTTCGTAGGTGAAGTCAGCCGCGGCGGCAGCTGCGATCAGCCACGCGCGGCTGAACCGCTCCTTCTGTTTCGCTGAGCCGTCCGCCACGGGTCACCGCACCTCGGCCAGTTGATCGTCGGAGTGCTCAACTTCGCTTGGCATGAAAGTATCCACAGCCACCGACAGCGAACGGTCAGGCACAGTCATCGCATCTCCCCGTTGCTGGCAGAGCAACGAAGCAGGTAGGGCACGTGGGGATCTCGGCGCTGAGTGCGTGGACTTTCGCCCCGGGCATCTTGGTTGTCGTCGCTCGTACCGCGCATCGGGCAAGGGTCGCGCTCTTGCCCAACCGCTGAAGGGCGGCCTCGGCCTGCCTCCGCTTCTTCCCCATTGGTGACCCCTTGGGCACAACGATGCCGAGCCGTGGAAGCCCCAGCCGCTTGAGCTCGGCTCGCACCTCCTTGATGAGCTTCCGCTCCGACAGGCACGCCTCGCAGTGGACGGCTCTCGGCCGGCCAACTGGTTTGGAACACGTGCGGCACTTCCTCGCCCCCCGCTCCGGGCCGATGTCGCGAATGTCCCTGCCCGGAGCCGTCGCCCGCTCAGACGCTCGCACGCCGGTGAGGCGCTTGCTCTTGACGGTCGCTCCGCCACTGTGCAGAGTGACGCGGCTGCGTGGCCGGATGAATGCCATCGTCAGGCCATCGATTCTTTGCGGAACTCGTCGTAGGTGCCGGCGAGGTAGCGGACAAGCGAGACCTGGAAGTCCGGGTTCGAGAAGAACAGGTCGAACAGCACCCCATTCTTGTCGTGCCGGTCGATCAGCAGGTCCTTGACCTTCTGCTCGAGCACCATCTCGAACTGGCTGCGGTCGTTGTTCAGGGCGACCTCACGCATCTCCTCGTCTTCCTTGACGACGACCCACTGCTGGTCGACCCAGACCTTGTCTGCCTCCCCGAGGTCAGCCCCGTACTTGTCGTTCATCGCCGAGATCAGCGCAGACAACTTGTCGAGCACCGGCTCGGTCAGCGCACCCTTCCCCTCACCGGGCAGGGCCGTCCCCGGCTCATCCGACCCAACCAGCTCGATAGCCGCCTCAGACGTCACCGCGATCCGCAGGTGTGTCAGCTGCACAGACTTCGAGATCTGCGGCATCGGGCTGTTCTCACCCGGCGGCAGCTCCAGCAACAGCAGGCGGCCATAGAGGAACAACCGCTCCCAATCCGTATCAGCCCACGGCATGACCTGGGCGACGAAGGCGTACGCCCGACAGAAGTGCTCCAGGATCCGCCGGAACTCCTCGGCCTTGTCCTCCTCGAGCGCAGCGAACCGTCCGACGGCCGGCTCGAGGTTCGCATACAGCACCGACTGCAGCGACGGGTCCTCCGACAACAAGGCGGCGACCGTCGCCTCCATCTCGGGCATGGACAGAACACCGGCTGCCATCAGGTCGTGTTCCATGGTGGCGAGCACGTTGGGCTCGGTGGGGGTGGCGAACGTCTGCTCGTAGAACGGCTCGAACGTCGCCTTGATCTCCTCGGCCGAGTTGGCGAAGTCCAGGATGAACGTGTCTTCCTTGCCCGGATGCGTCCGGTTCAGCCGCGACAGCGTCTGCACGGCTGCCACGCCGGACAGCTTCTTGTCGACATACATCGTGTGCAGCAGGGGCTCGTCGAACCCGGTCTGGTACTTCTCCGCAACCACGAGCACCTGGTACTCCGGACCGTGGAACTTCTTCGGCAGCTGCCCCTCGGAGAATCCGTTGATCGAGGCCTCCGTCACCGCTGGCGCCTCCGGTGCGTCCGGATCCATCAGCGATCCCGAGAAAGCCACCAAGGTCCTTAGCGGACGTTCCCCCTGGTCGTACCCCTTCTTCGCGATGTATGCCGCCAGCGCCGCCTGCGTCCGCACCGCGTGCAGCCGCGACCGGGTCACCACCATCGCCTTGGCCTGCCCGTCGATCTTGCCTGCAGTCTTCTGCCGGAAGTGCTCGATGATCACCTCCGCCTTCGCATCCAGCGCGTACGGATGCAGCGACGCGAACCGGGCAAGAGCCGCCCGCCCCTTGCCCGACTCCATCTCCGGGTCGTTGCGCGGGTGAGCGTTCGCGAGCTTGTAGTACACGCCGTACGTCGTGTAGTTCGCCAGCACGTCGAGGATGAACCCCTCCGCGATCGCCTGCCGCATCGAGTACGTGTGGAACGGCCGCTTGTGCCCGTCCGCACCGACCTGCCCGAACGTGTCGAGTGTCTTTGGCTTCGGCGTCGCTGTGAACGCGAAGAACGACAGGTTCTTCTGCTTGCCCCGGTGCCGCGCGCTGGCGAACAGCGCCTCGTCTGCCGCGTCAACGGAAGCGTCGTATGCCGCCTGCTCGGCTTCCGCTGCCGCCTCCAGTTCGGCGTCGACTTCCCCCGAACCCAGGACCTTCTTCAGCCTGGCGACCGAATCTCCACTCGAAGAGGAGTGTGCCTCGTCGACGATGACCGCGAACCGGCGCCCCACCACGCCCTTCGTCTCGCCCCCAGTCGCGTCCTTCGCGGCGAGCTCAGCAACGACGGGGAACTTCTGCAGGGTCGTGATGATGACCCGCGCCGCGTGACCCTCGAGGGCTTCCTTGAGCTGGGCCGAGTTCTCATCTATCCGCACGATGGTGCCGGGCGTGTGCTCCAAGCCGGCGACGGTGTCCTGGAGCTGTCGATCGAGCACCTTGCGGTCGGTGATGACGACGACCTTGTCGAAGATCGGCGCATCATCCGCTCCGTGGAGCCGCGAGAGCGCGTGAGCGGTCCACGCGATCGTGTTCGACTTGCCGGACCCCGCCGAGTGCTGCACGAGCCGATCCACTCCGGCGCCGTCCCGGTAGGTCGCTTCGAGGATCGAGCGCACCGCGTGCCACTGGTGGAACCGGGGGAAGAGGGTCTTTTCGCCTTCGACGTGGATGAACGACCCCAGAAGGTCCAGCCACGCGTCGCGCTGCCATACGTGCTCCCAGAGGTATGCCGTCTGGTAGCCCGTCGTCACGGCCGGGTTTCCTGCGGTGCCGGTGTTGCCGGCGCCGTCACTGCCCTGGTCGAAGGGGAGGAAGACCGTCGCCTCACGGGCAAGCCGCGTGGTCATCGCCACGCGGTGCTGGTCCACCGCGAAGTGCACCAGCGTCCGAGCCCGGAAGATCAGGTCGTTCGGGTTTCGGTCGGTCCGGTACTGCGCCATCGCGTTCTCGACGCTCTGGTGCGTCAGCGGATTCTTCAGCTCCGCGGTCGCGACCGGGATCCCGTTGACCACCAAGGTCATGTCGAGCGAGTCCGAAGGGTTCGATTCCGAGTGGTGCAATTGCCGGACGACACCCAGCCGATTCGCGGCGTACCGCTCCGTCTGCTCCTCGTTGAGCCCGCTGGCCGGCTTGAAGAAGCACAGCCGCACGCTGACGCCCGAGTCCTTGACCGGGGCGCGAAGCACGCTGATCGTGCCGCGATGATCGAGGGCGTCGACCACGACCTTTAGGAACTTCTCCCGCGCCGTCGCCTCGCCACCATGACGAGTGACCAACTGCTCCCACTGTTTCGGCTGTGACTCCTGGACGAAGGCAATGACCTCCTCGCCGAACACCCCCAGCTTGCGGTCGTACGCCGTTGGCGCCAGTGACTGCCAACCATGCCCGAGCAGGTGCGTCTCGATGTTCGACTCGAAGGCCGACTCCTTGGTGATGCTCATGCTCGCCTCATCCCGGTATCCCGTTGCCCGCGGTCGCCACGTCAAACTCACCCGTCACTGCTGCCGTGATCAGCGACTGCTTGGACTCCTGTAGAAGTTCGATCGAACGCCTCGTTTGACGCACCGCCACCTGTGTCGATGCTCGTGTGTGTCGCGCATCCTCAATGCGTTGGACTTGGTCTGGCACATCGATGGCCGGGACGCGCAGCGAGAGCAGGTTGCCCTCGCTCAGGCTCGGCATCGTGGCAGCATTCGATTCGGCCAATAGTTGGTCGCGAGTGGCGTCCAACTTGAGCAGGAGATCAAGCAACTCGGGCAGGATCTTCGATCCTGACGCGTGAAGTGCGATGGAGTCGCTACCACAGATCCACCCGTCCTGATAAGGCAGCACTACCGCGGTACGCCCGATGTCGCCCTTGCGCGAAACCACTAGGTCGCCGTCGCGCAGTTGGTGCCGCGAAAGCCGCGCTGCCGTGGCGAGCGAGACGCTATGAGATGGGTCGGGCAGCAACTCGCCATCCCTGATGTGCGTCGGGTTGATCATTGGAACGCCTCCGTCCACGTACTCAGATGCGGAGAACACCGTTCCGAAGGGGCCCGTTGTTACTTGAACGCCAAGATGACGCAGCGGCGCGGTGGGATCGCCTTCGCTGAGCAATTGCGCCACCAACCTTGACTGTTGCCAGGAGAACGCCAACTCCACCTGCACGAGTCGACCGGCAATGATCTGGTCGATGCGGGCGACGCGGTCGTCGAGGAAATCCGCTATCCGCCGCTGATCTTCGATCGGTTTCGCCGGCACCTGGCACTTCAGGATCTCCTCCGACGACAGGTGCTTCACCGTCGTCGCGAACTGTGCCGCATTGATGGTCGCGAGTTCCTTGGGCAAGGCGTAGGCGAGGAACCGCAGGTCGTTGGGGCCTACCGCCCGTAGTCGACACAAACGCTGATTCAGAGCAGCGCGCTCCCTAGTCCAGATGCGGGCGTTGAAGTCCCCGTCCATCCCCACGACGAGATCGCCACTTTCGACCATGAACTGGTGTGGCACTTGGAATGGCAGGTAGGTCTCGAACTCCGCGGCGGTGAGGTCTCGGATGCGCAGCAAGGGTGTCGGGCCATCATCCGTGAAATCGGCGCTGTCAAACGGGTACCCGTTCTGGAGCGAAGCGAGCGCCCAAACCGGCACCGTCGAAATCACAGGCCGAGTCCGCTCATCCACGTCTGGATCTGACTCTCGACGTCCTTGATCTCCTTCGCGATCTCCTCGACTGGGCGGGGTGGTGTGTAGACGTAGAACTGCCGGGTGAAGGGGATCTCAAAGCCGACCTTGGTCTTGGTGTGGTCGATCCACGCGTCGGGCACGTAGGGGTGGATCTCCTTCTCCAGGTGTGCTTGGGCGGTTTGGACGAGTGCCTTCTCACGTGCCTCTTCGCCGAGGTCGAGCCACCCCGCAGGGAGGGGCACGTTCTCCTGGTCGCGCAGATCCGGGTCGGGCTCGACCTTGCCGCCACGGCCCGTGACGATGGGCGCCTCCGGGTCGGCTAAGGCGCAGGCCTTCGCAAACGCCTTCTTCTGCGGGGTCGTGAGCTCGGCGACCTCGCCCAGCAGTGCCTTCTCCGTCTCGAACCGCTGACCGACCAAGCCGGCGTACGCGGCATACGGTTCGTCGGCGACGGCTTCGACGGTGACTTCCCAGCGTCGGCGCATCGGGCGTTCGACGGTGATCCGTTGGAAGCCGAACGCCTCGTTTGTGAGCACCTTAACCCGGGTGTCGTCGGCGTACTCGTCACGGGCTCCGCCGTAAAGGCGGGCGATCTCGTCGATCGCGGCCGGGGTGAGTTGTTTGCGCTTGTCGCCCAACGACTTGCGCATCTTGGTGCCGAGATCGCGTCCGTCGATGAGCTTGACCGTGCCGCGGTCCTGGTCGGCCTTGTCGTTGGTGAGGATCCACACATAGGTGGAAATGCCGGTGTTGTAGAACATCTGGTCCGGTAGCGCGACGATGCCTTCGAGCCAGTCGTTCTCGAGGATCCACCGGCGGATCTCCGACTCCCCAGACCCAGCCTGCCCGGAGAACAGCGGCGACCCGGACAGGACGATCCCGACCCTCGAACCGGTGGGTTTCATGTGCGAGAGCATGTGCTGGAGGAAGAGGAATGACCCGTCCGAGACGCGCGGTAGGCCGGCGCCGAATCGGCCGTGGAAGCCCTGCTTGGTGTGCTCGTCCTTGATCGGCGCGGCATAGGCCTTCCAGTCCACTCCATAGGGCGGTTCCCCGGACAGTCCAAGCGTGTTGTTCTAGGGCTTCGCCCGTTGGGCCAGGGGCAGGTCCCGGCCCTCACCCCGACGGGCGTCTGTGCATCCGCTCTCTCAGGAACCGTTGCACTTTCGGGCGGTCAAGTCGATCAGCGAGTCGGCGGCCCAGTGGGTTGTGAACAGCGTCGTGTGGATGAACTACAGGCGTGTCATTCACACGGCGTAACCTTGGAGAGAAGCACCAAGCCCCGGCAACCGCCAGGGCGGCTGTCCGGGGCCGGAGTCTTGCTGTGGTAGGTGGGCAACGGTACACGAGCAGCCTGAGTGCTTCCCCGTCGACCCTCTGGGGTCGGGAAAGGGGCCACGAGAAATGGCTCGTTCGTACCGGAGTGCCATCACCGGGCGCTACATCAGCAAGGCTGCCGCCGCGCGCCACCCCCAAACCTCCGTCTCGCATGCGGGAGGGTCTTCGAGCAGCAAGGGGGCCCGCAGCTCTATCACCGGGCGTTTCGTGAGGGAGTCCACCGCGAAACGCCACCCCGACACGACGATCCAGGAGGGCTGAGCGGGCCGGCAACCGATGCGCTACATCAGACTCCAGGAGCCGCCGCGAACACGCCTGCGGGCGCGCGAAATTGCCAGACAGATCGGAGTTCCGCCGTCAGAGGTCCTCCAAGT
>CAKZIH010000188.1 GCA_936931335.1 uncultured Nostocoides sp.
AGTCACCGCATACCCGTTTGAGCCCGGTCATCGCCTCGCCGACGCGTTCGTCAAGCAGGTGACCCTCGATATCGACCGAAAAGCAGTAGTCGCCCATCGAATGCTTGGTCGGGCGCGACTCCAACCGGGTCATATTGATCCCGCGGGTGGCGAACTGCTCGAGCAACTCCAGCAGCCCGCCGGAGCGGTCGCGCCGCTGGTAGAGCACGAGGGTCGTCTTGTCCGCCCCCGTCGGGGCCGGTATGCGGTCCGGTCGCGCCACCAGGACGAAGCGGGTCACCGCCGCGGCGATATCGCCGATGTCCTCGGCAAGGATGTCCAACTCCGAGAGCCGCGCCGCGATCGGGGCGCAGATCGCCGCGTTATGGCGGCCCGGGCCGCCGGGGGCCAGCTCGGCCGCGGCGGCCGCGGTGGACAGGGTGGGCACATAGGTCACCTCGGGCAGGTGCGCGCCGATCCATCCGCGCACCTGGGCCCAGGCGTGCGAATGGGTGCCCACGGTATGGATGTCCGCGAGCGACATACCGGATCGGGCGGCGAGGACGAACCGGATGGGGACGAGCACCTCGCCGACCAGCGTCAGCGGGTCGCCCGCGGCGAGTGCGTCGAGCGTGGCGGTGACGCCGCCCTCGACGGAGTTCTCGATGGGGACCATGCCCGCGTCGATCTCACCGGCGCGCACCGCGGCCAGCGTCGCGTCCACGGAGGGGTATGGCGTGTGCTCGCCCCCCTGGGCACCCGGCCACTCCAAGAGGGCCATCTGGGTGAACGTGCCGGCCGGGCCGAAGTAGCCAAAGCGCAGCGGATCGGCCGCAGAGGGGGTGGTCGGCGCGGTCGGCGCGGTCGGCGACGCGGGGGTGGGCTCGGGCACGGCGCCAGGCTATGCCGCGATTAGGCTGTGCCGCGATGACGTTCAGCATTGTGACCGCGGCGATCGTGTTCGGGATGATCCTCCCGGTCGAACTGCCGGACAAGACCTTTATCGCCACCCTGGTGCTCGCCACCCGCTATCGGCCGCTAGCCGTATGGATCGGGGTGAGCCTCGCCTTCCTTGTGCAGACCGTGGTGGCGGTGACCCTCGGCGGGCTGCTGGGCCGCCTGCCGCACGAGCCGGTCCAGATCCTGGCGGCGGTGATGTTCCTGCTGGGCGGAATCCTGCTGCTGCGCGGCGCGGGCGACGCCGATGCGGAGGGGGACGAGGCGCAGGACGAGTTCGCCGCAAAGGCCAGCGAGCCCGCGACGGGCCTGCGCGCGGTGGGCGCCAGCTTCCTGGTGCTCTTCCTCGCCGAATGGGGTGACCTGTCGCAGTTGCTGACCGCGACCCTGGCCGCGCGCTATAAGGATCCGTGGTCGGTGGGCATCGGCGCCTTTGCCGCACTGGTGGTGATCTCTGGGCTGGCCGCGGCGCTGGGGCGCACGCTGCTCACGCGGCTCAAGCTTTCGACGATCCGCCGGGTTGGTGGGGCGGTCTGCTTGCTGCTGGCCGCGATCACGCTGGTGGAGTTGGTGCGCGGCTGAGGCCGGGTCAGCGCGGGCGGGGGACGCGCGCGAGCTGGCGGGACTGGGCCACCAAGCGGTCCTCGCTGTCCCAGATCTCGCAATCCTCCTCGAACATCCCATGCGCCACATTCCGGGTCGCATGGCGCACCCGCAACGGCCCGGGGGCCGGCAGTGCGCGCACGTGAATGGTGAGCTCAAGGGTGGGCGCCCAGCCGGGCCGGCCCAGATCGAAGGTCACCGGCGGCAGCGCGTCACAGAAGAACAGCAGCGCGAGCGCGTCCGCCTCCCGCCCGTCGGCAAAGCCCATCCAACCCTGGATCGCGCCCACCCCGCTGGGCTGCCCGATCACCCAACCGGCGGTGGTGGGGTCGACCCGCAGGTTCAAGCGGTTGAGCAGCTCGGCGTCACGCAGCGCCGCCGGCGGGGCCGCGGCCGTGGGGATGCATTGCTCGTATGGCGTCAGTTGCGGCGGCGTGGCGGAGGTTTCCACCCCGTCCGGCAGCGCGGCGAGGTTGCCGAAGACCGCCTGCATGGCCAGCCGCGGCGTGGGCTCGCTACCCTCGCCGTCGTCTTGGATCAACTGGGCGTGCACCACTGAGACCGACTTGCCCTGCCGCAGCGTCTTCACCTCGATCCGCGCCGGGCCGGTATGCGGCACCCCGAGGTAGGCGACGGACACGACATACGGGTCGGGCTGGTTAGCGTCGGCGAGTTCGCTGCGGATGGCGTTGCCGACCAGGGCGGCCAGGAGCCCGCCGTTGACCCCGTGGCCGATGCGCCAGCCCTCGTCGATCTGGGCCTGGTAGACGCCCGCGCCGACGGGGGTGACGGCGATCGCGTGGTCGAACTCAGACATGCGCGTCATCCTGCCATCGGGTCAGGGCGAGCCAGAGCAGACTCAGGGCCAGCAGCCCGCCGGTCAGGTCGGCGTTCTGCAGGAAGCGGCCGACCACATCCGGGCGCCAGTCCGCCACCAGCCAGTCGATCCCCCACCACGGCAGTCGGCAGATCCACCAGATCGTCAGCACGATGCCGGCGATCAGGCGCGGCCGGTTGCGCCAGGGCCGGGCGCCAATGACGGCGAAGATCACCACCACCATCCAGTGGTAGTGGTGGATCCAGGCGACCGGGGAGAGCAGGCAAGCCAGCAGCCCGACGGTACCGACCTCGGTGAGCCAGTCGCCGCGCCGATAAGCCATCCGGGCCAGCAGGAAACCCAGGACACCGACGATGAGCGCGAGCACTGCCCAGAGCGCGGTCCCGGCGAAACCATCCGGCCCGATCCGCAACAGCACGCCCCGGATCGACTGGTTGGAGGTGCCCATATTTGGGCCGAGGCGGGCCGGGTCCTGCAGCGCGCCGCCCCAGAACGCCAGGGAGGCCTCGGGCAGCACGAGGAAGGCGCCGACCCAGGCGACGACCGCGGTGCCGATCGCAGTTGCAGCTTCGCGCCAGCGGCGGTTGATCAGGTAGTGGATGACGAAGACGCCCGGGGTGAGTTTGATCGCCATCGCCAGGCCAACCAGGACGCCGGGCGCGACGCGGGCCAGTGCCCGGGGCCGCACCGGGCGCAGGTCCACCAGGCAGGCCAGCACCATGAACGCATTGACCTGCCCGAACCGGATCCCGTCACCTACCGGGTGCAGCCACAGCATCGGCACGGTGAGCAGGCCCAGCACCAGCGGCCGGGTGCGCCCGCCGACGTGGATGAGCCGGTATGCCGCGAACCAGACAATCGCGGTCGTAGCGGCGATCTGGGCCGCGGTCCACAACCAACCGGCCGCGCCAAAGGGGATGAGTGCCAACGGGATCGCCAGGATCGCGGCGAACGGCGGATAGGTGAAGGGCAGCAGCTGCGGAGACTCGGTGAGCCCGCTGTAGACCGGCCGGCCGATCAGGATCGACTCCCCCGCCATCCGGTACACCTCGACATCGACCTGCCACTGGTCCATCGGCCAGAAGACGAGGAAGCGCAGCACCGGGACGGCCGCGGCCGCGAGGATCAGCACCGCCGCCACCAGCCAGTGCCACCTGGGCGGTCGCGTGGTCTGGTCCATGGCGGCACTCACTGCTCCATTCTCGCCCGTAGCCTGTCCGGGTGATGCGCACGGCCCGGCAGCTGCTCCGCTGCCTGGCCTTTGTGCTCGCCGTCCTCTATTGCACCGTTCTTGGGGGCAGCGCCTTCGTCCCGAGTTCGTATGCCGCTTCCGCCCTCCCGGTCGCTGCGCCGAAGGCGGGCCCGGTGGTGCTGGTAGGCACGGGCGGGTTCACCTGGGAACAGGTGAGCCCGCAGACCACGCCGAACCTGTGGCGGCTGGCTCAGGAGGGGGCGATCGCCGCCCTGAGCGTGAAATCGGTCAACCTGGACACCTGCCCCATCGACGGCTGGCTATCCCTCTCGGCCGGGGAACGCGCCGCCGCTGCCGGGGCCGATGGGTCGGCATACCGGGCGGCCGGGGCCGATTGCCCAGCGCTGCCGGATCCGGCCGACGGCCGGATCCCCGGCTGGCCCGAGTATCTGGCGACGGCGAACTCCCTGCGCTTCGACGCGCGGCCCGGCACGCTCGGTGAGGAACTGGCGAGCGCCGATGTGCCCACGGTGGCGCTCGGTCCGGGTGCGGGGATCGCCCTGGCGCGCCGATCGGGTGAGGTGACGGCATACCGGCCCGTGGACTGGGCGACGGTGCCCCCCAACGCCTTGGCGGCCGAACTCACGACGGCCGGGGTAGCGGTGGTGGACATCGGGACCGCGGTCGCCCGGTCCGCGTCGTTGGGCCCTGCCGAACTGGACCGGCGGATCGGGCTGGTCCAGGCGGCGCTGCCGGCAGGCGCCACGCTGATCGTCGCGGGCTTGGCCGACGAACGCACCGGACCCCGGCTGCGGCCGCTGGTGGTGACCGGTCCCGGGATCGCGCCGGGTCTGCTTCGGTCGCCGTCGACGCGGCATACCGGCCTGGCGCAGAGCCCGGATCTGACGGTGACCGTGCTCGAGCTCGCCGGTGCGCGCGTGCCGGCGGCGCTGGGCGGGGCCGCGCTGCAACCTCGCGCCGACGACCGGCCGGTGGCGGAGCGTCATGCGGATGTCCTCGATCTGGATTTGGCTGCGGATCGCATCCAGCGGCTGGTGGGTCCGTTTTTCTATCTCTTCGCGATCACGGCGCTGGCTGGCCTGGCCTTCGCGACCTGGCTCGCGCGCTCCCCGCGGGCGACGCCACGGGTCCGACGCCGGGCGTTGGCCGGCCTGCGGATCGGCGGGCTGTGGGCCATGGCGGTCCCCGCGGCGACCTTCCTGGCCAACCTGTTGCCGTGGTGGCGGACCATGCCGTCGTTCCCGGCGCTCGTCGGGGCGGTCGGGCTGGCGAGCCTCCTGCTGACCGGAATCGCCGTTCTTGGGCCCTGGGGCCGCGGGGTGGTCGGGCCGGTCGCGGCCATCGCCGCACTCACCCTGGGGGTGCTCGCGGCGGATGTGCTCACCGGCTCCCGACTGCAGCTCTCTTCGCTGCTGGGCCTGCAGCCGCTGGTCGGGGGGCGGTTCTATGGCTTCGGCAATGTCGCCTTCGCGATTGTCGCGACGGCCTCGCTGCTGCTGGCCGTGGGGGTGGCGCAGCGGGGGATCGGCCGACGCTGGGTGCTGGCGGCGGTTGCCCTGCTGGGGGTGTTCACGCTGGTCGTGGACGGTCACCCGGCGGCGGGGGCCGACGGGGGTGGGCCGCTCGCATACGCACCGGCGGTCGTGGTCTTCGTCCTCGCGGCTCGCGGGATCCGGCTGACCTGGGGGCGCGCCGTGGCGCTGGTGGCGGGCACGGCCGCGCTCTTCCTGACGATCAGTTGGCTGGACTCGCTGCGCCCGGCGCAGTCCCGGTCGCACTTGGGCCGGTTTTTCGTCGCCCTGCGCGAGGGGCAGGCCGGCGACATCGTCATCCGCAAGGCCCAACAGAACCTTGACCTGCTCGGCGCCACCGTCCTCGCGCCGCTGGTCCCGGTGGCCCTGATTGCCGCGATCGTGCTGCTGCTGCGCCGCGGCTCGGTGCTCAACCGGGGCCTCGCGCCGGCGTTCGCCGCCGTCCCCGCGCTGCGCCCGGGGTTGCTGGCTTGGCTGGTCCTGGTGACCATCGGGCTGCTAACCAATGATTCCGGCCTCGCCATTCCGGCCGTCGGCGCACTGGTGCTGCTGCCGGCCCAGATCGCCATCCAGGCCGGGGTGCTGCGACATACGGCCTCGCCGGCGCCGGCGAATGCCGCGCCCTTCCCGAAGAACGGCGGCTGACCCACGGCCCGGCGCCCAGCGACCTGCGAAATTCGCTTGCACCCGCCGGTTGACTGGTCGCTATGACGTCCTTTGTCTCGCACACCAGTGTCGACTGCCACGATGCCTACGCGCTGTCCGAATTCTGGAAGGTGGTGCTCGGCTACCGAGACGACCCGGACGACCCCAACTCCCCGGGCGATGAGGAATGCGCGATCAATGACCCAGAAAGCGGGCACCGGATCCTCTTCATCGAGGTGCCCGAAGCCAAAACCGTGAAGAACCGGATCCACTTCGATTTGCGGCCCCGCACCGGAACCCGCGACGCAGAGGTCGCGCGGCTGCTGGCCGCCGGTGCCACCCAGGTGGAGGACCACCGCGGGATCCGGGGCCCGGGCAGCGGCTGGGTCACGCTCGCCGACCCCGAAGGCAATGAATTCTGCGTCCTGCGCTCGCCCGGTGAAATCGCCCAGCAGGACGGCTGAGTTCTCGCGCTCTTGGTCGGTGAGCCAGCGCCGCGTCAGTCCGCGAGCTGCAGCAACCCCTGGCCGGCGAGCAATTCCACCGCCTGACGCAGGAGGTCGTCGGCCTGCGGGTGCGGGCCGTGTTCGGCAACCACGGCCGTATGCAGTTCCGCAAGCGTCACGGGGGTGGCTGCCACCCGCCATACCGTCGGGCCGAGGCCGAGCAGTCGCACCGGGTTCGGGCCATTGAGCACCAAGATCTCCCCTTCGGATTCCAGGGCATCACGCCAGGGCGCGCGCATCACCCGGGTTTGCGGCGTCCAGTCGAACTCGGTCAGCGCGGGCGATGGTTCCCAGGGCTCGGTGCGCCACACACCCGAGGAGGTATGCCGCGTCCACCTCTCCTGGCGCTGCTGCCCCTGGCGCACCTGCTCGAGCAGGCCGGTGATCAAGGGTGCCGCTTGGGCAATCTCGCTGTAGCGCAAGCGAAATGCCCCGGTGCCGGCGGTAACCACCCGGGCCAAGGTGTGCAGCGCCTCGGGCTGCACCGGCAGCGCCGAACTCTGCGGGATGACGTCCACCAGGGCGTCCATCAGCGCGACTGGTTCCAGGGTGGCTTCGGTGGGGGCGGCGCACCGAACCAGCAGGATCGTCGCGGCCAGCCAGGGCCGCGGGGGCGGTGGGCGCAGGCCGAGTTCCACCGGGGATTGCTCGACCTTGACCTGGCCTGCTTCCGGGGTACTCGACTCGGGGATGAGCGACAGCGGTTTCGGGTGTGCGAGCAGCGTCAGATCGTCGCGGATCGCCGCCGTCTCGTCACTCAGATAGCCGAGCTCTTGCCCCAGCAACCGGGTGGCGGTGGTCTTGCCCGTGCCGGATTGCGCGACCAGCACCACGCTCGCCCCGGATTCCGGGTGGCTCAGCGCGGCGCTGTGCAGCAACGTCATTCGGCCGGACTGGGCCCGCAGACAGCACAGCGTCAGCGCCGACGAGAACGCGTAGGGCGCGCGCTGCACATCCCGGGCCAGCCGGATCACCTGCTCCGGGTCGATCCCAGTGCCAGAGTCGAGCGTGGGGGCAGCGCCGGTATGCAGCGCCACCAGTTCCCGGCGCAGGCCCGGGGGTTCGTCCACCGCGGGGTCGGCGTCATTGGTGCCGTTGGCATGGTCGGCGGCGTGCGCCCATAGCTCGCGCAGCCGTTGCGCCACGTTCTCGTCCAACCGGGAGATGTCGATCTCCCAGCGACAGCCCATCGTGGCGATTCGCAGCGGGCCACTCATCGCCCACTCCCGATCGCGAAGAGCTGGATAGACCCGATCGGCACCATGCCCGCGGCCAACGCCGAACGCAGCGAGCGGGCATTGCCCGGAGCCACCCCCGCGAGCACGAGCTGTGCGGGTAGCGTGTCCAACAGATCCCGGAAGAGCGTGGAGCCGAACCCGGGAGTCTGTGCCTCGACGCCGATCGACAGTAACCCCGCCGGACCGCGGCCCACGGTGGCCACATCGGCGCGGGCGGGATCGGCATACCCGTAGGTGGTGACCTCATCCCGCGACCAACGCGCGTGCACCGCCCGCGGGTGATCGGCGAGATCCGGCCGTGGCCGCAGCGGGGGGTCCGCCAAGGCCCGGCCGCGGGCGGCCAGCAGCACATCGAGGCAATCCACCTGCCCCCCGCGGGCGAGTCTGGTGAGCACCGCGGGCAGGGTGGCGCCCCCGAAACCATCGCAACCCAGGGCGGCGAGCACCGTATGAGCGGGCGGCCGGTCGGTGCAGATGAAACTGTGCCCGGTGAAAGCGACCACCGCCCCCAGTCCCGGCCGCCAGGACGGGAACACGGTCCATCCCCCGTCATCCGCCGGCCAGCTGCCGCGCGCGGCGGCCTCGATCACGGCGGCCAGCGGGTGGGCGGCACGCACCACGCCGACCAGCGCATCGCGACCGGCGGGGCTGGCCGGCGCGGGGCCGGCATACGGGAGCTCGGGATTCATCGCCGCACA
>CAKZIH010000189.1 GCA_936931335.1 uncultured Nostocoides sp.
ACTCCTTCATCGTCTACTTCGAACGCATCCGTGATGAGGTCCGCGAAGGCCGCACGCTGCGGACCGCGGTGGACACCGGCTGGAGCCGCGCCCGGCGCACCATCCTGGCCGCCGACGGCGTCAACTTCATCGCCGCCCTGGTGCTCTACCTGCTCGCCAGCAGCAGCGTCCGCGGCTTCGCGTTCACCCTCGGCCTGACCACGCTCATCGACATCCTCGTGGTCTTCCTCTTCACCCACCCGCTGGTCGCGCTGCTCGCCCGCCGCCGGTTCTTCGCCGACGGCCACAAGTGGTCGGGCCTGGACCCCGAGCGCCTCGGCGCCAAGGTCCGGTATGTCGGCCGCGGCCGCTTCACCGGCCCGGCGCCGGTGGGCGCCGCCACCCGGGTGAGCACCCGGCATACCGGCCCGGCGACCGAAGGAGGACGGGCATGAGCAGGTTCGCGCAGTTCGGCAACGACCTCTACACCGGCAAGCGATCGATCGACTTCGTCGGGCGCCGTCGCACCTGGTATGTCATCGCCTTGATCGCGATGCTCGTCGCCCTCGGCGGCCTGCTCGGTCGCGGCCTCAACCTGGGGATTGAATTCACCGGCGGGTCAGAGTTCCGGGTCTCGCAGACCGCGGTGCCGGCCGACTATGAGTCGCTGGCCACCGATGCGGTCCATGAGGTCCAGGCGGGCCAGGAAATCGGGGTCGCCAAGCTGGGCTCGGACACCATCCGGGTGCAGACCGACCGGCTCACCGACGCCGAGAGCAATGACGTCCGCACCGCCTTGGCCAAGACCTTCCACACCGAGGTGGGCCAGGTCAGCGCCTCCTTCATCGGTCCCTCGTGGGGTGAATCGGTCACCCAGCAGGCGCTCAAGGCGCTCCTGGTCTTCCTGGCGATGACCATGCTGGTGATGGCCCTCTACTTCCGCACCTGGAAGATGGCCGCCGCGGCGATGATCGCGCTGCTGCACGACATGGTCCTCACCGTCGGTTTCTATGCCCTAGTCGGGCTGGAGATATCGCCCGCGGCGATGATCGGCTTCCTCACCGTCCTCGGCTACTCCCTGTATGACACCGTGGTCGTCTTCGACAAGGTCCGCGAGAACACCACCGAGGCGTTCGCGAACCGCCGGATGACGTATGCCGGTGCGGCCAACCTCGCCGTCAACCAGACCGTGGTCCGCTCGATCAACACCACCGTCGTCGCGCTGCTGCCGATCGCGGCCGTGCTCGCCGTGGTCTTCGCACGTCTCGGCCCCGGTGTTTTGCTCGATCTGTCGCTGGCGCTCTTCATCGGTATGGCCGTGGGTGCCTACTCCTCGATCTTCATCGCCACACCGCTGCTGGTCACCCTGCGCGCCAAGGAGGACGCGGTGCTCGCCCTCGATAAGCACGTCTCGCGAACCGCCGCCAAGGCCGATCGGGTCTCCACCGGCGCCCGGCGCGGTATGCCGGCAGTGGCTACCGCCGGGGCGCCCGGCGCGCCGCTGAGCACCGGGGGCGCGACCGCGCTCGGTGCGGTCGGTCCGGAGGATGCGTCCGTCGGGGTCAGCACCCAGGTGGTCGAGGGCGCCGACGGCGAACTCACCGCCGGCGAGTATTCAGAGAGCGGAACCATCACCGGGCGTGCCGTGCATAAATACGCCCAGTCCGGACCCCGCAACCAACCCCGCCGCAAGCCCAAGTCCAAGCGCTGAGATGACCGGGGAGGGCCAAGGGAACGGGCAGACGCGCCCGGCGATCGGGGACCTGGTCGCCGGGGCGCTGCGCGATATCCCCGATTTCCCCAAGCCCGGCATCCTCTTCAAGGACATCGGCCCCCTGCTCGCCGATCCCGTGGTTTTTGGCGCGGTCATTGAGGAATGGCGGGCCCGGCATACCGGCTCGGTCGACCTGGTGGCCGGGCTGGAGGCCCGGGGCTTCCTCTTCGCCGGGGCGCTGGCGCACGCCCTGGGCGTGGGCACGCTGCCGGTGCGCAAGGCGGGCAAGCTGCCCGGTGCCACCATCGAACGCTCCTACGACCTGGAATATGGCAGCGCCACCCTCGCCATCCAGGAGGGCGCGATCACCCCGGGCGACCGGGTGCTGGTCGTTGACGACATCCTGGCCACCGGCGGTACGGCCCGCGCCGCGTGCGAACTGATCGAGCAGGCGGGCGGGCGGATCGTCGCCGTCGACGTGGTGATGGAACTCGCCGGCCTGGGTGGCCGGGCGGCGATGGAACGCTGGCCCGTGTCGGCACTCACGTCAGACTGAGCGCGGGGAGCGACTACCCTTTCGTCATGAGTGAGGATGTCGCCGACACCGCCAGCGTCACGACCGGAGCGATCCGCACGCGCAGCCGGGTCAGCCGCGGCCTGGAACTGCTGGGCCGGCCCCGGCCGACGGCCAATCCCAGCCTCGAACCGCTCTTCACCATCGTGCGGCGCAGCGCGCCCAAGGCCGACCTGAGTGTCATCGAGGCGGCATACGAACTCGCCGAGCGCGCCCACCGCGGCCAGATGCGCAAGTCCGGTGACCCGTACATCACCCATCCGCTCGCCGTGGCGACGATCCTCGCCGAGCTCGGTATGCCGCCGGACACCCTCGCCGCCGCCTTGCTGCACGATGTGGTGGAGGACACCGATCATTCGCTGGCCAAGATCGAGCGGCAGTTCGGCAAGGAAATCGCCGCCCTCGTCGACGGGGTCACCAAGCTGGACAAGGTCCAGTTCGGTGAGGCCGCGGTCTCCGAGACGCTGCGGAAGATGGTCATCGCCATGGCCGGCGACATCCGGGTCCTGGTGATCAAGCTCGCCGACCGGCTGCACAATGCCCGCACCTGGCAGTACGTCTCCGGCGATTCCGCGGCGCGCAAGGCTGCGGAGACCCTGGAGATCTATGCCCCGCTGGCCCACCGGCTGGGCATGAACACCATCAAATGGGAGCTGGAGGATCTCTCCTTCAAATATCTCTATCCCAAGGTCTATGAGGAGATCAAGCGCCAGGTCAACGACCGGGCGGGGGAGCGGGCCGAATATCTGGCCACCGTGCAGCGCCAGATCGAGGCGGACTTGGCCGAGGCCCGGGTCAAGGCCACGGTCACCGGCCGGCCCAAGCATCTCTACAGCGTCTACCAGAAGATGATGGTCGGCCAGCGGGCCTTCGATGACATCCATGACCTGGTGGCGCTGCGCGTGCTGGTGGACACCAGCCGGGACTGCTATAGCGCGCTGGGGGCGCTGCACGCTCGGTGGAAGCCGATCGCGGGGCGCTTCAAGGACTACATCGCGATGCCCAAGTTCAATATGTACCAGTCGCTGCATACGACGGTGGTGGGGCCGGCAGGTCGGCCGGTGGAGATCCAGATCCGCACCTTCGATATGCACCGCCAGGCCGAGTTCGGGGTGGCCGCGCACTGGAAGTACAAGGAGAACAAGGGCAGCGGACGCAACGAACTGGCCGGCGCGGACAGCGGCTCCCTGGGCGACCTGGCCTGGCTCAAGCAGGTCCTGGACTGGCAGAAGGAGACCACCGACCCTAGCGAGTTCCTCGACTCGCTGCGCTACGAGATCAACACCCGCGAGGTCTATCTCTTCACCCCCAAGGGCGAGGTGATCACCCTGCCCGCCGGGTCGACCCCCGTCGACTTCGCGTATGCCGTGCACACCGAGGTCGGCCACCACACCGTCGGTGCCAAGGTCAACGGACGCCTGGTGCCGCTGGAGTCGGTCCTGGAAAACGGTCAGGTCGTGGAGATCCTCACCTCGCGCGCGGAGGGGGCCGGGCCGTCGCGCGACTGGCTCGGGTTCGTGGTCTCGCCGCGGGCGCGCAACAAGATCCGGCAGTGGTTCTCCAAGTCGCGGCGCGAGGAGGCGATCGAGCGCGGCAAGGAATCGATCGCCAAGGCGATGCGCAAGCAGCATCTGCCGCTACAGCGGCTGATGACCGCCGAATCACTCACCGCCTTGGCCAAGGACCTGCGGTATGCCGATATCGAGGCCATGTATGCCGCGGTCGGCGAGGGCCAGATGTCCGCGCGGCATGTGGTGCAGCGCCTAGTCGCCTCCCTGGGTGGGGAGATTGGGGTACAGGAGGACACCGCGGAGGCGGCCAGCCCCACCCATACGCTGCGTCAGCGCAGCGACGACCCCGGCGTGATCGTGCAGGGGATGGACACCAGCGACCTGTGGATCAAGCTCAAGCGCTGCTGTACCCCGGTGCCCGGTGACGAGATCATCGGCTTCGTGACGCGCGGTGATGGGATCGCCGTACACCGCAGCGATTGCACCAATGTGGCTGGGCTGCAACGTCATCCGGAGCGGCTGCTGAAAGTCGCGTGGCGCCCGCGCAGCGGTTCGCTCTTCCTGGTGCAGATTCAGGTCGAGGCGCTGGACCGCAATCACCTGCTCGCCGATATCACCCGGGTGCTCTCCGACAATGGCGTGAATATCCTTGGCGCACAGGTACATACGAGCAAGAGCCGGACCGCCTATTCGACCTTCATGTTCGAGATGGCCGAGCCGACCCACCTGGAGCATGTGCTCAACACCGTGCGCAATGTGCCCGGGGTCTTCGATGTCACCCGCGGCGGCCCGGGAGCGCATCCGCACCAGGACTGAGCGGCTCCGACGCGGCCAGCGGGCAGCGCGACCGGCGGAAGCTCAGCCGGTGCGGTTAACGGTCGGGCGCAGGTCCGCCGCAGGCGGGGCCCAGGTGGCGGCGTCGGCGGCGACCTGCTCGCCGGAGCGGATGTCCTTGACCTCGTCGCCGTCTTCCCGGGCGAACCAGACGTAGGGGATACCGCGACGATCGGCATACCGGATCTGCTTGCCGAACTTGTCCGCCGAGGGCGACACCTCACACGCGATCCCGCGGGCGCGCAGCGCGGTGGCGACCTGGGTCGCCTGGGCGCGACCTTCCTCGTCGGTGACCGCGACCAAGACCGCGCTCGGGGTGGCGCGGGAGGCGGTGAGTTCGCCGGCCGCGAAGAGCAGGCCGAGGATGCGGGTGACCCCGATGGAGATCCCGACCCCGGGATAGGTGGTCTTGCCGTCGGAGGCGAGGGCGTCATATCGCCCGCCGCCGACGATCGTGCCCCACGCCTCGCGCCCGACGAGTTGGGTCTCGTAGACGGTGCCGGTGTAGTAGTCCAGGCCGCGGGCGATCCGCAGGTCGGCGACCACGCGACCCGGGATGTTCGCTGCGGCGATCTCCACGACCCGGGTGAGATCGGCGATGCCCTCCTCCAGCAGCGGGTGCTCGACGCCGAGGGCGCGCACCTGCTCGACGAAGGAGGTGTCCGGGGTGGCGATCTGCGCCAGCCGCAGGCAGGCGTCGGCCTGCTCGTTGCTCAAGCCACGGGCCATGAGCAACTCGCGCACCGCATCCGGCCCGATCTTGTCGAGCTTGTCGACCGTGCGCAGGGTCTCCTGCACGTCGGTGATCCCGATGCCCGCATAGAAGCCGCTAAGCAGTTTGCGGTTGTTGACCCGGATGACGAAGTCGCCGATCGGGAAGCGCTCGAAGACATCGGCGATGACCAGGGGCATCTCCGCCTCGAAGTGCGGCGCCAGGGTGCCGGCATCGACGACGTCGATGTCCGCCTGGGTGAACTCGCGGTAGCGGCCCTCCTGCGGGCGCTCCCCACGCCAGGACTTCTGGATCTGGTAGCGGCGGAAGGGGAAATTCAGGGTGCCGGCGTTCTCCAGCACATAGCGCGCAAAGGGCACGGTGAGGTCGAAGTGCAGCCCCCACTTGGCGCTCTCGTCGCCGGCGAGGCGGGAGACGCCATAGATCTCCTTGTCCGCATCCTCACCCTGGCTGCGCAGCCGCTCGATCGGTTCGATGGAGCGGGTCTCGATGGAGGCGAAGCCATGCAGCTCGAAGGTCTGACGGATGACGTCGAGGAACCGCTGCTCGACAATGCGCTGGGCGGGGGAGTACTCGGGGAAACCCGAGATCGGCGCGATCGTGCTCACCGGCTCAATCCTTGCAGATAGGGATTGCTGCGCCGTTCGCGATCCATCGTGGTCGCCGGGCCGTGCCCCGGCAGCAGCAGGGTGGAGTCCGGCAGCGGCAGCACCACCTCGCGCAACGAGCGCTGCATCGCGGCATCGCTGCCACCCGGCAGATCGGTGCGCCCAATCGCCCCGGCGAAGAGCACGTCGCCGGTGAGCAGGGTCCGATCCAATTGCTCCGGTATGCCGTCCGGCACCCCTGAAATCCCGAACATCACCGATCCCTCGGTATGCCCGGGCGCGTGCTGCACGCTCAGGTCGATGCCCGCGTAGGACAGCGTCTCACCGTCGGCGATCAAGCGGACCTCGTCCGGCTCTGTCCAATCGGCGCTGGTGCCGAATTGCTGCTCCAGGGCGCGCACCAGCATCGGGTCCATGCCGGCCAGCGGGTCGCCCAGCCGGTAGCGGTCATCTTCGTGCACCACCGCGGGCAGCACGGCGGGGCCGGCCCCGCGGCATACGGGCGTGACCGAATAGACGTGATCGAGGTGGCCATGGGTAAGCAGCACGGCCGCAGGGCGCAGGCGGTGCTGCGCGAGGACCTGCTGCAGAGTGTCCAGGACGCCGATGCCCGGATCGACCACCAGGCATTCCTCACCCGCGGCAGGGGCGATGACATAGCAATTAGTGCCGAACGCGGCGGCGGGGAAGGCGGTCATCAGCACGGGGCGACCCTACCGGCGGGGCGGCGAGCGACCCCGCGGCGGCGGTGCGGGCAGCGACCGGCCGGATAGTGGCCGCCCGCATACGGCCCCTTGGATATTGTGGGGCGGATCGCCGCGGGGACGAACGGGAATACGGTGTGGCGCCGCACCGCCCGGTCAGTACGCTCACGGTGACGACCGAGACGAAGGACGAAGCAGTGACCGACTCCCCGCGCCCCGACGAGCACCCGCTCGAGGAGCAGCAGCCTGCCGTGGACACGCCCACCGAAGGTGAGGTGGCCCAGGCCGCGCAGGTGGCCCCGGTGGCCGCCGAACCCGCTGCGGACGCCCCCGTCGAACCGGCTCCCGAGGCCCTCGCTCCGACGCCGGAAGCTCCTGCCGTGCCTGTGCCGGCGGCCCCCGCCGGCACGCCCAGCCCGGCGGCCATGCCGAGCCCCGCGATGTTCGCCGCG
>CAKZIH010000190.1 GCA_936931335.1 uncultured Nostocoides sp.
CGCGCTTGTGGCCACCACCGATGTGACGAGTGGTGATGCGGCCGCTGGCGTTGCGGCCACCGGACTTGGACAGCGGACGGACCAGCGACTTCTCGGGAGTGGAGCGGGTGACCTCAACGAAGTCGGCCACGCTGCTCCCCCGGCGGCCGGGGGTAGTCGGCTTGTACTTACGGATTCCCATTGGTTTCCTTCTCAGACCCCTCAGGCGCCAGCACCGAAGACGTCGATCGTGCCCTCGCGGAGGGAGACGATCGCGCGCTTGGTGTCCTTGCGCTTGCCCATGCCGAAGCGGGTCCGGCGGGCCTTGCCCTGGCGGTTCATCGTGTGGACGGAGTCGACCTTGACACCGAAGATCTGCTCAACGGCGATCTTGATCTCGGTCTTGTTGGCCCGCGGGTCGACGAGGAAGGTGTACTTGCCTTCCTCGAGCAGGCCGTAGGACTTCTCGGAGACGACCGGCGCGATCAGGATGTCGCGCGGGTTCTTCTGCACGGTGCTCACTTGGTCTCCTCGCCGGTGGTGACGTCCTGGGGCTGCGCGACCGGAGCGTCCGCGACCTCAGTGGAGGTCTGGGTGCGACCGGCGACGAAGGCGTCGAGGGCGGCCTGGGTGAAGACCACGTCATCGGCGCACAGCACGTCGTAGGTGTTGAGCTGGTCGGCGGCGAGCACGTGGACGTGGTCCAGGTTGCGCACCGACTTCAGCGAAACCAGGTCGTTGCGCTCGAGCACGATCAGCAGGTTCTTGCGCTCGGTCAGACCGCTGAGCAGCTCGACGGCCTGCTTGGTCGAGGGCGCCTCGCCGGTGACGAGGGACTCCACGACGTGGACGCGGCCGTGGCGGGCCCGGTCGGAGAGGGCACCGCGCAGGGCGGCAGCCTTCATCTTCTTGGGGGTGCGCTGGCTGTAGTCACGCGGCTGCGGGCCGTGGACGGTGCCACCGCCGGCGAACTGCGGGGCGCGGGTCGAACCCTGACGGGCGCGGCCGGTGCCCTTCTGGCGGTAGGGCTTCTTACCACCACCGGAGACCATGCCCCGGGTCTTGGTGGCGTGGGTCCCCTGACGGGCGGCCGCCAGCTGGGCCACGACGACCTGGTGGATCAGCGGGACATTGGTCTGCACGTCGAAGATCTCGGCAGGCAGTTCGACGGAGATCGTCTTGGCGGGCATGGTCAGGCTCCCTTCGCGGCGGAGCGAACAAGGACGAGGCCGCCGCGGGGGCCGGGAACGGCACCCTTGATGAGCAGCAGGCCTTTTTCGGCGTCCACCGAGTGCACGACGAGGTTCTGGGTGGTCTGGCGCTCGCCACCCATACGGCCGGCCATCCGCATGCCCTTGAAGACGCGACCGGGGGTGGAACACCCGCCGATGGAGCCGGGCTTGCGGTGGTTGCGGTGGGCACCGTGGGAGGCGCTGACACCCTTGAAGCCGTGACGCTTCATGACGCCGGCGAAGCCCTTGCCCTTGGTGGTGCCCGAGACGTCGACGCGCTGGCCGGCCTCGAAGACGTCGGCCTTGATCTCGCCGCCGAGGCTGTAGTCCGCGGCGTCGGAGGTCCGCAGCTCGACCAGGTGGCGGCGGGGGGTCACGCCGGCCTTGGCGAAGTGACCGGCCATCGGCCGGTTGACCTTGCGGGGGTCGATAGCGCCATAGGCGATCTGGACGGCGTCATACCCGTCGGTCTCGGCCGCACGGACCTGCGTCACGACGCAGGGACCGGCCTGGACGACGGTGACCGGGAGCAGGCGTCCGTCGGTGTCCCAGACCTGGGTCATCCCGAGCTTCTCGCCGAGCACACCCTTGACCGGGCGCACAGTTGCGTTAGTCATGTCGGTGGTCCTTAGAGCTTGATCTCGATGTTGACGTCCGCCGGCAGGTCGAGACGCATCAACGAGTCGACCGCCTTGGGGGTCGGGTCGATGATGTCGATGAGGCGCTTGTGGGTGCGCATCTCGAAGTGCTCGCGGGAGTCCTTGTACTTGTGGGGGCTCCGGATGACCACGAAGACGTTCTTCTCCGTGGGCAGGGGCACCGGGCCGACAACGGTCGCGCCCGCGCGGGTGACCGTGTCGACGATCTTGCGCGCCGAGCTGTCGATGACCTCGTGGTCATACGACTTCAGCCGGATGCGGATCTTCTGTCCCGCCATCTTGTGGTCGTCTCTCTCTCGCCGTCTCACAACAAAATCTAGGTGGCCCAGTTGGACCGCCGACCCCCGAGGTCGGGCGTGTCGCCCTAGCTCCGCTCCCCGGCGGCAGGCGTTCGCCTACCCTCCGGGGGTCATCAGCTGATCCGGTCAGGCCGGGCTCGGCAGGCTCACTGTGCGTCTCGCCCCACCAAGAGGCGGGTCAAGTCTGCGCACTGCGAGACGCGTCGCGGCCACCGAGAGGTGGCGAACACGCGCCGAGCAACCTGACTAGTCTGCCACGCCGGGCGCGGCCGAGCAAAATCGCCCGGGAGTGCCCTGCCTCACTCGCGGCCCGCGGACGTTGCCCAGTCCCGCGGAGCGGTCGGGCCGCTGGGCCGGAGCCCCCGCGGCAGAAGTGGGGGCTGGCCCGGTCGCACGGGGCCCCACTGCTGCCATACGCGGGATGAGGTGGCAGTTGTGGGGGCACGCATCCTTATTTCATCCCCCACTACTGCCCGACGGGGATAGGGACACCGGGCGGTGCGGGCCAGTTGGCCGGTTGAGGGTGTGGGGTGCGAATCAGCGGGCGCGCCAGTCTTCAGCGGTTAGGTCGTAACGCACCTCGCCCTCCTCAGCGCCCGGCAGCGGGTCGCTCCACTCCCCCACCCAGGAGCGGGTATGCCGCATCCCCAGCCGCTCCATTACCGCCCGGCTGCGCACGTTGACGGCCATGGTCTCGGCATACACGAGGTCCAAGTCGAGGGTGGTGAAGGCGTGCTCGAGCAGCGCTCGTGCGCCCTCGCTGGCCAGCCCGCGACCCCAGGCGGCGGGCAGCATTCGCCAGCCGATCTCCCCGATGCCCGGGCCCATCTCTTCCAGGAGCCACCAGCCGAGGAAGGTCGAACGTTCGCGCCCCACCCAGAAGCCGAAGCCGCGCTCGTCCGCCGCCGGCGCCATCCAGCCCTGCATCTTGGCGCGCACCTGCTCCGGCGAGCGCGGCCGATCGAGGTAGCGCATGACCTCCGGGTCGCCGTCCAAGATGCACAGATCCGGATAGTCGTCCCAGCTCATTGGGGCCAACTCGATCCGCTCGGTCTGCAGGAGCGGCTTGGTGGGGCGAGGCGGCATACGTCTATGGTCGCAGGCTGCCCATTCACTCCGGTCGAGTCCAGGCGAGCCGGCCAGGCCGGTGGCTAGAGCGGTCGAACGGTGCGTTTGCCGAGGGGGGCCGCGAGGGTCACTCGCACGCGGGCCTCTTCGGCGATCGCGGCGCAGTCCCCCGAGCCGGGGATTGTCCCGACTTCGATCCGCACGGCGACTTCGGTCGAGTTCTCCTGCACCCGAGTTCGGGCGGCAGTGCACTCGGGAGGGCCGGCGCTGATCGTGAAGAGCAGATCGCGCTCCCCCGTTGCTTCCCATCGTGTCCAGGTGGCCGGCTGGGCGGAATCGAGGTCGGAGCGCGAGGCCAACTCGACCGGCTGCCCGGATGACGTATGCGGCGCGGCAGCCGCCGTCGACGTGACATCCGGCTGCCCCGTACACGCCACGAGCAGCGTGGCTGCTGCGACCAGCAATGCCGGCCGCAGCAGCCACTCAAGGTTCACCGACACTCAGCTCACCAATCGCCATTGGTGGCTTGAAGTGCGTTGTACACCGCCGTATCGAAATACGGGCCGGCATTGACATTGGTGGTGGCGTTGTAGGTGGACATGACCGTTCTGACGTAGCCGAGGCCAGATTGGTTGCTGTACTGCCAGAGCCATGGTCCGCCGGAAGATCCGCCGCCGAACCCACAGCCCGTGATGCGGGTTCGGTATGCCCAGTTGTCCTTGGCAGTGGAACCCCAGCAAGCCCACATCACATTGCCGCTATTGCGGTTGCCCGGATAGCCGAAGAGGGAGACATCCCAGGCGTACCCGCCGTTGTAGGACAGCCCGTGCCCACCCACGGTGTTGACGACGGGGGCGTTCCAATCGCCGCCGTTGTAGGTGGTCACGAAACCGACGTCCCGCTGGAACCCGGGCAGCGACGCCGAGGTGAGCGTCCGAGCGCCGTAGTTGATCCACGCCGTGAACGTCCGCAGTCGGTAGGCCTGGAACATCCCGACGGGGGCCGGGTCCGCGGCATACGCGTTGTAACCCGGCACGAAGACGAGATTCGACTTCCACGTACCGCCCTTGCCACCGTGCACGCAGTGGCCCGCCGTGATGACGACGCGCTTGGTAGCCGTGTTGATGGCCGATGCCGAACACCAGCTGTTGCTGCCATAACCGCCGATGAACAACTTGCCATTGGTGATCGAGAAGTTGGTGACCGGCGGCGTCTTGGCCGCCACACCCGCGATCTTGCTCGACGCCGGCGCCGTGCTCGCAGCCGGGAGGAGTTTCTCGGTCGCGGACTTCACCGCCTTGTCGATGGCGGCCGCGTCCCCCGGCGCATCCAGCGGCTTGGCCGCCTTCATGCGGGCCGGCGTCCAGTAGGCAAGGACCCGGGGATCCCCGCCGGTCTTGTCGTAAGCCCGCGCCTGCGCTTCGGAATAGGTTTGCGCGGAGCGCATTCCGGGAAGCTGCACGGGAGCCAGCGATGCGGAGGTCGCCGTAGACACCCTATCGTTCGGCGCCGACTCAGACGCTGACGCCTGGCCAGCACCCGTGATCCCAGCCACGGTGACCGCTGCGCCCAATGCCACTAGGCGGCGCCCCCGCCGGGAATTGATGTGTGACTTCATTGTTGCCCCTATCTGATGGGAGAAAATCGATCGGACACGAGCCATGTTCCCACCGCATTTAGCGCACGTCTTGATTTTGGTAAAACTAAGCAAATACCACGGCGCTATGCTTACCTAAATGAGTATGCTTACCTACATGAGTAAGCACACGCCTGATGCCCGACCTAATACGGATCTGACTGGCATATTTGCGGAATTCGCCCGCCGCCCCATCGATAGCGCCCGGTCGGTGCTCGACGGCACCGACGCGGATGCGCTACACCGCCGCCCGAGTGACCAGGACACCCCGGCAACCAGGGAAACCCCATCGCCTGGCTGGTCTGGCATGCGGCGCGTCAACAGGACGTCCAGGTCGCCGAACTCTCCGGTGCCGAGCAGGTATGGAGTTCCGGCGGCTGGGCACGGCGCCTCGGTGTCGAGCGTCACGAAGAGCAGATGGGTTTCGGTGACAGCGATGCAGAGGTCGCCGCGCTGCGCATTACCGATCCGGGGCTGCTCGGCGACTACCTGGAAGCGGTCGTCAACGCCACCTGTGGGTACGTCGCGGACCTCACCCCCGCGCAGTTGACCGAGATCGTCGACGATAGCTACGACCCGCCGGTGACCCGGCTCGCCCGTCTGGTGAGTGTGGTCGACGACGCGGTCGTCCACGTCGGCCAAGCCCAGTATGTCCGTGGCCTCATCGAGGACTGGTCAACCGGCGCCTGACCGGTGCCCGGGCGCGAAGGCCCGGGACGGGTGACCGGGGATTGGCGCCCGACGGGCGCCGGAATCGTTGGCCGCGTGATTGCCTCTTCAGGAGGGCCCATTGCTCGGCGCCCCCCGGCTACTGTCGGGCAGATGAGCGAGAACACGAGCGACAACGCCGGTACCGACACCACCGGCAGTGACACCGCCAACAATGGCGCAGGCGAGAGCGACCTGCCCAAGGTCGACCAGCAGGACGGCGGAACGGGTTCGCGCACCGGTCGCGACGGCGGCGAGACCGACGACGCGGCCAGCGGCGGCGTCAGCGGCGGCGAGAACTCCAGCGACTCGAGCGAGGGCGCCCAGGGCGACCCCGACCGGGTCGCCTGAACCGCAGGACGTCGAAAACATGGCCCCGAACCGCCGATCACAATCAGCAGGCCGGGGCCGTTTCATCTCGGCGGCGAGCTCAGCTCGCGGGTTGCGGTCGGAAGCGGGCGAGCAGGCGCGGGCCGAGGCTGACCAGGGCCACGCCGGCCACCAGCAGCACGGCTCCGACAAGGGCGGGCGGGGTGAGCGCTCCCCGTCGACGAGCCGGGCGGTCAGGATGCCCACGGCCGGGACCAGGAGACTGAAGGGCGCCACCTCTGAGGCGGGATAGCGACCGAGCAGCAAGTTCCAGATGCCATAGCCGACCAGCAAGGCCAGCAACGCCGTATACAGCGTGGACAGCAGGTTGATCGTGCTCAAGTGGGTCAGCGCATGCCCGACCTCGGCCGGGCCATCGATGAGCAACGACAGCGCCACGTGGACTTCGTGACGCTGGGCTACGTCGTGGCCGATGTCCTCGTCCACGCCGATCATCCCTTGGCGAGCGCCGGCACGGTCAGCCCCGACCGGCTCGCCGACGAGCCCTGGGTATTGCGCGCCCGCCGGCTCGGTCTGCCATGGCTGGCTCACCCACATGTTCGCCCAGCACGGGCTGCGCCCCGACATCCGGCATCGGGCGCTGGAGTTCTCTTCGCACATCGGCCTGGTTGCTGAGGGCGTATGCATCAGCCTGGTCCCGCGCCTGGGCCGCGAGCAGTTGCCCCCACAGATCGCCGCACTCGCCCTATGCGAGCCGGTGCCCACCCGTCGCGTTGTCCTGGCTTGGCGGCGCTCGATGCCCCGTCCCCGGCGGTCACCGCCCTCCGCGTCGCCTCGCCCGGTCCGCGGACCAGCGACTCGACCCGAGCCCGGACTCGTCCATCAGGGAACGCCGCTGGAGAACAATCCGGGCACTCGTCTCCTGCGCTACCAGTCCATCGTGGGGAGGGGGCGGGAGGCCGCGACCCGCACCACGTCCAGTCCCGCGTCCTGCGCCAGGGGGATCATCGTCGTTGGACCGCTCAGGACAATCGAGTCGGCATACAGTGGGGCGTCGAGGCTCACGCGGCCAGGCAAGTCAAGCCGGCCCGGGAGCGGTTGTTCCTCCCACGCCTGGGCGAAGTCGGCCAGGCAGACAACTCTCGGGGCATCGTCATC
>CAKZIH010000191.1 GCA_936931335.1 uncultured Nostocoides sp.
CACCGACGCGCCGCCCCAGGTCACACCACCGCTACACCCTCATCTGTGAAGAGCCCCTTATCCCCGCACGCGTTCTTTGGGCGCTGGTCTTGTTGTGGCGATTCGGTCGTCCACACTTCCGTGCCATCCCCAGGATTCCTTTGTGCCTGGTGGTGTTCACCAGTTGCCTTGCCGACTTGGTCGTTCAGCTTCACCGTCACAAGGCTGCCCTCTTTGGCTAACTGGCATCTGCAATAAAAAATAAACCTGAGCTGGCCTTATGCCTCAGTCGTCCCATAGATCGTCCGGCGCCAGGTCGTGGCGCACCCCGACATAGGTCGGATGCCGCAGCCGCCCACCACCGGTCTCCCCGAGCGAGCGCACCTCGACCACGACGCCCGGCCGCACCCAGAAGGTGCCGCGCGCGTCGAGCACCGGCACCCCGTCGGCGAAGGGGGACTCCTCGTGCGCCAGCGGCGCCAGGAGTTCCCGCATCATGGTGCCCGCCCGGCCCGCCAGACCGCTGCCCATCCGCCCGAGGTAGCGCAGCCCGTCGGGTCCGGGAGTCCCCAGCAGTACCGCGCCCAGGCGGGTGGCGCTGCCGGTCTCCGGCCGCCAGCCGCCCACCACCGCCGAGACCGTATTCCGGTTGCTCACCTTCACCCAGTCGGCCGACCGGCGCCCGGGCAGGTATGCCGCGGCTCGCCGCTTGCTCACCACGCCCTCCAGGCCCTGGTCCTGGGTGGCCGCGAGCAACTGCGCACCGTCCGCATAGACCGGCGGCACCTGCCAGTGCGGGCCGGCGAGTTCCAGGCGTTCCAGCAGCTCGCGCCGGGCGCTCCAGGGCTGGCCGGTGAGGTCCTGCCCGAAGAGGCGCAGGATGTCGAAGATCATCAAGGTCACCGGACGAGTGGCCGCCAGCCGGTCGGCGCGGCGCCGGTCGGCGACATGCATCCGCTCCGCGAGCGCCGCGAAGCTCGGCACGCCGCCGTCCAGCGCCACCACCTCCGCGTCCAGGAGCAGGTCGTCGAAGGTGCCGGCCAGCCCGGCGAGCTCGGGGAAGCTCACCGTGGCGTCCTTGCCATTGCGCGAGCTCAGGCGCACCTGCTCGCCGCGGATATCGACCAGCAGCCGCATCCCGTCCCATTTCACCTCATGCACCCAGCCCGGGCCGTGCGGCGGCCGCGCGGCGGTGGTGGCGAGCATGGGGCGCATCGGGCTATTCAAGCGCGCGGTGAGCGGGACCGGGGAGCGGGCGGACGGCATACGGGCTCGGAGCGCTCGCGGGCACCCAGGCGCGCCGGTCTGCCACACTCGCGGTATGCGAGCGATCTGGAAGGGCGCGGTCTCCTTCGGACTGGTCAATGTGCCCGTGCGGCTGTATGCCGCCACCGAGAACCACGATGTGCAGTTCCGCCAGGTGCACCGCACCGACGGCGGGCGAATCAAGTACCAGCGCATCTGCTCCATCGACGGGGAGCAGGTGTCCTATGACGACATCGCCAAGGGTTATGAGACCGAGGATGGCGACATGGTCATCCTCACCGACGAGGACTTCGCCGAACTGCCCACCCGCAGCTCCCGCGAGATCGCGGTGGAGAAGTTCGTCCCGGCCGACCAGATCGACCCGATGCTGCTGGACAAGTGCTACTACCTGGAGCCGGACAAGGCGGCCGCCAAGCCCTATGTCCTGCTGCGCGATGCGCTGGAGAGCGAGCAGCGGATGGCGCTGGTCACCGTCTCGATCCGCACCCGGATGACGATGGCCGTGCTGCGGGTGCGCGAGGGCGTCATCGTCATGCAGACGATGCTGTGGCCCGACGAGGTCCGCAACCCCGACTTCGCGTCACTGGGTGAGGACCAGCAGGCCACCGAGAAGGAACTGGCGATGGCGCAACTGCTCGTCGAGCAGCTCGCCGGGGATTATGAGCCCGACGACTACAAGGACGACTACGCCACCGCGCTGCAGGCGCTGGTGACCGCGAAGGTCGAGGGCGGCGAGGTCAAGGACCTGCCCAAGCCGGCACAGGAGAGCGGCGAGGTCGTCGATCTGCTGGCCGCGCTCGCCAAGAGTGTGGAGAAGGCCAAGGCCTCGCGCGGCGAGACCGAGCCGGAGCCCGCCGCCAAGGCATCAACCGCCAAAACCGCCACCAAGAAGGCGGCGCCCAAGAAGAAGGCCGGCTGACCCGAACGACGTCAGCGTGGTAGATCGCTGCCGCCCTGGCCGCAGTGATCTACCACGCTCGCGCCGATCTAGGCTGCCGGCATGCCCGAAGGCCATACCCTCTACCGCCTCGCCGGGGCGCTGCATCATGCGTTCGCCGGGACCGCACCGCAGGTCACCAGCCCCCAGGGGCGGTTCGCCGAGGGTGCGGCGCTGCTGAACGGGCATATCGTCGAGCTCGCCGAATCCTATGGCAAGCACCTGTTCGTCCACTTCACCCCCGACCGGATCCTCAATATCCACCTCGGGTTGATCGGGTCCTTCGACGTGCTGCCGCACGAGGGCGTGGTCCCCGATGCCGTCGGCGCGGTCCGGGTGCGGATGGTCAACGAGCGGGCGTATGCCGATCTGCGCGGCGCGACCGTGGTGCAACTCGTCGACCAGGCCCAGGTCGACAAGACCGTGGCACGCCTAGGACCCGACCCCTTGCGCGTGGGCACCCCGGGCAACGATCCGGAGCGCTCCCTGGCCCGCCTGGCGCGCACCTCCCGCAGCGTCGCCGAATGCCTGATGGATCAGTCGATCATCGCCGGGGTGGGCAATGTCTATCGCTGCGAGGTGCTCTTCCGGCACCGGGTGGACCCCTTCGTGCCCGGAAACCAGGTCAAGAAGCGCACCTGGCTGGCGCTCTGGGACGACCTGGTCGCGCTGCTGCCGATCGGGGTCGCCTTCGGGCAGATCATCACCCTCGATGAGCAGCTCGAGCAGGCCCACCGGCTACTGGACGGGCGCGACCCCACGGCGTATGCCGCGAGCTGGGGCGGGGAGATGCCCGGTGAACGCGCCCGGGTCGCCCGGACCGAGCCGTCCGGTGAGTTCCCGCGCGAGTATGCGGTCTACCAGCGCGCCGGTCTGCCCTGCCCGGTATGCGGCTCCCGCGTGCGCACCCAGGTGGTCGCCGGACGCAACCTGTTTTGGTGCGGGCGCTGCCAGCGCCGGCACTGAGAAGTTCGGGGCGGGCGGCCTACCGGCTCGGGGCGGGAGCGACGGCATACCGGATGGCACGCCTTACCGGATGGAACAAAGGTGGGGCCCCGGACAGTTGAGTCAACCAGTAGCACCCCCGTGTCCACTACGTCGCAAGACGGTCTGTCCGGACCGGGGGGCGCAGATACCATCGAGATGACTCGATAGCGAGGAGTTCATCAATGTTCGAACGGTTCACCGACCGGGCCCGCCGGGTCGTGGTGCTTGCGCAGGATGAAGCGCGCATGCTCAACCACAACTACATCGGGACCGAGCACATCCTGCTCGGCCTCATCCATGAGGGTGACGGGGTCGCCAGCAAGGCCCTGGAGAGCCTGGGCATCGAGTTGGAGAACGTCCGCGAGCAGGTGCAGGAGATCATCGGGCAGGGCCAGCAGGCGCCGTCCGGGCATATCCCCTTCACCCCGCGGGCCAAGAAGGTCCTTGAGCTCAGCCTCCGCGAGGCGCTGCAGCTCGGGCACAACTACATCGGCACCGAGCACATCCTGCTCGGCCTGATCCGCGAGGGCGAGGGCGTGGCCGCCCAGGTCCTGGTCAAGCTGGGCGCCGACCTCAACCGGGTGCGCCAGCAGGTGATCCAGTTGATCTCCGGCTACCAGGGCAAGGAGACCCAGGGCGCCGGCGTCGGCGCGGGCAGCCAGCAGCAGGAGGGCACGCCCGCCGGCTCGTTGGTGCTCGACCAGTTCGGTCGCAACCTGACCCAGGCCGCCCGCGAGTCCAAGCTCGACCCGGTCATCGGGCGCAGCACGGAGATCGAGCGGGTCATGCAGGTCCTCTCCCGCCGCACCAAGAACAACCCCGTCCTCATCGGCGAGCCCGGCGTCGGCAAGA
>CAKZIH010000192.1 GCA_936931335.1 uncultured Nostocoides sp.
AGGAGTCGGGTCAGAAGCGCACCGTCATCGAGATGGACGTGGACGAGATCGGCCCCTCCCTGCGCTACGCCACGACCCAGGTCAACCGCACCCAGCGCTCCGGCGGTGGCGGCGGCCAGAGTGGCGGCGGTGGCGAGGACCCGTGGGGTTCCGGCTCGCAGTCCGGCGGTCAGGGTGGCGGCTGGGGTCAGTCCTCCGGTGGCCAGTCCGGTGGGGGCAACTCCGGCGGCGGCAACTCTGGAGGCTGGGGCCAGTCCTCGGGCAACTCCAACTCCGGCGGCAATGCCGGGGGCAACTCCGGTGGCTGGGGCAACGCCCCGTCCTACGACGAGCCGCCCTTCTGACGCCTCGCGCGTCACCCGCATACCTGCAATTTTTCAATCCCATCCCGAGTCGCTAGCTCGGGCTCACCTGAATGAAGGAGAGCACCACGATGGCTAAGCCCGTTGTGCGTCGGCCCAAGAAGAAGGCCAACCCGCTCAAGTCCGCGAAGATCGAGAACATCGACTACAAGGACGCGCAGCTGCTGCGCAAGTTCATCTCCGACCGCGGCAAGATCCGCGCTCGCCGCGTCACCGGCGTCTCGGTGCAGGAGCAGCGACTGATCGCCCAGGCCGTCAAGAACGCCCGCGAGATGGCGCTGCTGCCCTACAGCAGCTCCGCTCGCTGAGCCTCGGTCCCGGACAAGGAGATTCTCGAATGAAGGTCATCCTCACCCACGAGGTCAGCACCCTGGGTGCCCCTGGCGACGTCGTCGACGTCAAGCCCGGGTATGCCCGCAACTTCCTCTTCCGTCGCGGTTTGGCCACCCCGTGGTCGGCTGGTGCGCAGAAGCAGATCGACCTGATCGCCAAGGGCCGCGAGTCCCGCGCCGTGAAGTCGCTCGAGGAGGCCCAGTCGATCAAGGGCAACCTCGAGGCCGCTGCCGTTCGCCTGACCGCGCATGCCGGCAAGGAGGGTCGCCTCTTCGGCGCCGTCTCCACTGCCGACATCGCGGCCGCGGTCAAGGCCGCCGGTGGTCCGGAACTCGATCGCCGCAAGATCGAGCTGCCGACCCCGATCAAGTCGACCGGCCCCCACACCGCGCTGGTTCGCCTCCACCCGGAGGTCCAGGCCAGCCTGAAGCTGGACGTCGTCGCCGGCTGACCGCAGCCACCGCTCGACATCAGAGCCGGTGACCCAACCCTCGCGGGGTGGGTCGCCGGCTCTGCGCATTTGTGCAGGTAGTGCGCCTGTCGGTGCGCCCGGCTACCGTGGCAATCGCGACGGCACGACGAGGTGCCGCCCCGTCCAGACATGGAGATCAGGTATGCGACGCACCCACACTCTTGCCGCCGGGAGCGCCTTGGCGCTCACCCTCGCCGGTCTCGGCGCCGGCGGCAGCGCCCTCGGCGCCACGAACTCGCCGGCACCGGCGGCCGAGCGGAATGACCCCGGCTCGTATGTCGTTCTCGCCCGCGCCGGCCAGGACGCGACAGCGATCGCCGGCCAGTTGGCCGCCGCGGGGGCCACGGTCACCGACATCAACACCGACATCGGCATGATCACCCTCGACACCGAGGCGAGCGACTTCGTGGCCAAGGCGTCCGCGACCAGTGGTGTGGAAGGCGTTGCGCGCAACCGCAAGATCGGTCAGTCGCCGGAGGTCAAGGGCAAGCCGAACCCGGTGGAACGGGAGCACCACGGGACGGCCCGTGCGGGTGGGGATGGGGCGAGAGAATCGGCATACCGGGGTGACCCGCTGGATCGCTACCTGTGGGGGATGGATCAGATCAAGGCCGCTGCCGCGCATCGGGTGACGCTTGGTGACAAGCGCGTCCGAGTCGGGGTGCTGGACACCGGCATCGACGGCACGCACCCGGACCTAGCGGCCAACTTCGATCGGTCGCTCTCGCGCAACTTCACCACCGATATGCCGCAGATCGACGGCCCGTGCGAGTACGCCTCATGCAAGGACCCCAACAACGTCGACAATGATGGGCACGGCACCCATGTCGCCGGCACCATCGCCGCCGCCAAGGACGGCTTCGGCCTGAGTGGGGTGGCGCCCAAGGTCACGCTGGTCAATATCCGAGGCGGGCAGGACAGCGGCTACTTCTTCCTCAGCCCGGTCGCCAACGCCCTGACGTATGCCGGCAACGCCGGCCTCGACGTGGTCAATATGTCCTTCTACGTCGACCCGTGGGCCTATAACTGCCTCGGCGGTGCGCCGGAGGACTCCGCCGCGGAGGCGCGCGAGCAGGAGACGATCATCAAGGTGATGAACCGGGCGCTGAACTATGCGAACGACCACAACGTCACCCTGGTCGCCGCCGCCGGCAATGGCCACGAGGACCTGGCCAAGCCACGGGTGGACACCTCGAGCCCCGACTTCGGTGGCGCCCCGCACCCACGGACGATCATCAACAAGCGCTGCTTCGACCTGCCGGTCGAGGGGCCGCACGTGCTGGGAGTGACCTCGCTGGGGCCCTCCGGCAAAAAGTCGGACTTCTCCAACTACACCACCGCGGTGTATGCCGATGAGGTCGAGTTCGCGGCACCGGGAGGGTGGTACCGGGACGGCTACGGCACGGCCAACTTCATGACCAACGAGAACATGATCCTCTCCTCGGCACCCAAGGAGGTGCTGCAGGCCACCGGTGAAGTGGACGGCAAGGGCAATGTCACCCCGCTCGGCATGGAGAACGGCGTCAAGAAGCAGTGCCGGAGCAATGCACCCGCCGGGGCCGACCGGTGCGGCTACTACCAGTGGCTGCAGGGCACCTCGATGGCCTCCCCGCACGCCACCGGTGTCGCCGCGCTCGCGGTGAGCGCGCACGGCCGCGGGTCCGCGGACGGCAAGACGATGAAGCCCGGCTCGGTTCGCTGGCTCATGGCCCGCACCGCCACCGACCACGCCTGCCCGGCTGGTGGGGTGCAGAGCTACGAGAACGAGGGTCGCGACGACTCCTACACCGCCATCTGCAAGGGAACCACGGACCGCAACGGCTTCTATGGCTACGGCATTGTCAACGCCGCCGGGGTGGTGCGTTGACCTGATCCGCTGCTGACCGGTGTCGAGGTACCTCGGCGCCGGTCAGCGTCAGCCGGGCTGGGTCCGGGGAAACAGTGTGGGGCGGGAGAATGGGAGCATGCGTCTCTTCCTTGCCGTCACCCCACCATCGGAGGTGCTCGAAGACCTCGTCGACTTCCTCGAGCCCCGCCGCGAGGCGGGTGCCGAACTGCGCTGGACCGACCCGCAGCAGGTGCATCTCACTCTCGCCTTCCTGCCCGACGTGCGGCGAGACGTGGTTCCGAAGCTTGAGGAGGCCCTCACCGACCGGCTCGCTCGGGTGCCGGCATTCGCCATGCAACTCGCCGGGTCGGGTGCCTTCCCGAACCCGTATGCCGCCCGCGTCCTCTTCGCCGGGGTCGGCATGGGGAGCGACGAACTGGCAAGTCTGGCGCGGGCCACCCGGCATACCGCGGCCCATGCGGGAGCCGAGGTGGACGGCGGCCGATTCCATCCACATCTGACGGTGGCGCGCATGCGCCGGCCGATCGAGGCCACGCGGTGGCTGCGGATCCTGCAGGGGTATGAGTCGTCCGGCTGGCTCGTGGACTCCGTGAGCCTGATCGAGTCCCACCTCGGCCAGGGCCGAGAGCGGCGGCCGCGCTACGAGCCGCTCGCCGATTTCGCACTGGCGCCGCCTACCGGGGCCACCCGGGACGCGGATTCGCGCTAGGTCACCCGCCGGTCGGGCTACCGGATCCTGGTCGCATCGGGCCGATCGAGCGCGGGCCTGACAGAATCGCGCCATGCCCGCTCACGTCGCCGTCGCCGCTACCGGACCGCTCGCCGTGGACGCCGGCCTGACGGTGGTGCGCTCGGGCGGCAACGCCGTCGACGCGGCGATCGCCGCGATGTGCGTGGCGATGACTACCGAACCGGGCGTGATCAGCCCGATGGCCGGCGCCTTCGTGACCATCTGGCCCGCCGACGCCGACCCGGAAACTATCGACGGCAATGTCTGTATGCCGGGCCGTGGGCTACCCCAAGAGCGTTTCGGCCAGGGGGTGCGCCGGATCGAGCTCGCCTGGGGTGGCGGGATCACCGTGCACGGTGGCCACGGCTCGGTGGCCGTCCCTGGGGCGCTCAGCGCCTTCCAACTCGCTCATGATCGACACGGCTCCGGGGCCTGGGCCAACGCCATGCGCCCCGCCGAGCGGGCGGCGCGGGACGGCTTTCATCTCGGTGCTGCGGCGGCCAGCTACCTCAAGGTGACCAGCGACGGGCTGTTCAGTTGGGATCCGGCGACCCGCGCCACGCTGATGCGTCCGGACGGCAGCCACCTCCAGGGGGGCGACCTGCTGGTGGACCCGGATCTCGCCGACAGTTGGGCCCGGATCGCCGAACACGGCGCCGCGGACGTCTATACCGGCCAGATCGGCCAGCAGATCGCCGCCGCCTGTCAGGAGAACGCCGGGCTGATCACCGAGGCGGACCTCGCGGCATACCGGCCGGTGGTGCGCACCCCGGTGCGCCAGCAACTCGGGGACTGGGATATCGCGACCAATCCGCCGCCCAGCGTCGGCGGGCCGATGCTGGCGGTGATGCTCGGTGAGCTCGCCCGCAGCGGGGCGCGCTCAATGGCGGACCTGATCGATGTGCAGCGCAAGGTGTTGACCTACCGCAGCGAGGTGCACGACTTCTCCGCGGACTTGGAAGGGGACGGCTTCGCGCTCCTGGAGGAAGTCCGCCGCGGTGGGCTGGTGGGGCTGAGCACCTCGCAGGACACCGCGCATGTTTCGGCGGTGGATAGCGACGGGCTCGCCTGCGCGATCACCGCGTCGTCCGGGTACTCCTCCGGGGTCACGGTGCCCGGCACCGGGCTGCTGCTCAACAACTGCCTCGGCGAGCCCGAGCTCAACCGCCTTGGCCTGCACAGCCTGGCGCCCGGGACCCGGCTCGCGTCCAATATGGCGCCGTCCGTGGCCCGCCGGGAGGACGGTTCGGTCCTCGCCATCGGCAGCCCCGGCGCCGACCGCATCACCACCGCGCTCATGCAGGTGCTCAGCCACCACTGCCTCGGCGGTATGCCGCTGGACGAGGCCATCTCCGCCCCGCGCCTGCACGTGCGGGTCGTCAAGGGCGAGCCGACCCGGGTCGAGTACGAGCCGGATGTCGAGATCGCGGCCGCCGTGGCCGCGGCGGGCCTGCCGGGCAACGAACACCCCCGCCACGCCATGTTCTTCGGCGGGGTCGGGGGTGCCGCGCGCAGTGCCACCGGCGTTCTGTCGGCCGCTGGGGATCCCCGCCGAGAAGCCGCCACCGGCGTCGCCTGAACCGTCCGTCCGCTGCGAGTTATCCGGGCTCAAGGTGCCGGTCCCGCCGACCCAATTCCAGGGTGTCGGCAACACGCGGGTGCTGATCCGCCGCAACTGGCGTGTTGCCGACACCGTGGGGTGCTGGCCCGGGCGGGTGAGCGGCGTCAGCGGGCCGGGGCGACCTGCGCGAACCAGCGCAGCGCGGCGTTAGCGCCCTCGTCCCCGGAACCCAGGTGGGCACTGCCATACCGCGGCTTGCGCGGAAGCTCGACGAAGGGGGGTTGGCGCCCTTGGCTCGGAGCTAGGCCCGGCAGGGTGCCACATTGTCCGCGGTGACCTGCTCGTCATCGGGCACGAAGTAGAGGCGGACGGGGGTGCGGGGGGACCAACTGCATACGTGATCGGCCGCCCGTAATGCCTTTGCCAGCGGGCCATGCGCGTCACGCACCAGCGCCATACCGCGGGGGGGTGAGCAGTTCGTCGAGGGTCTGGGGAAGGGCAGCCATCAGGTGTTGTTCGGTCACATTGCTGCCGAAGAGGGTGCGTACCCGGCTGGCATAGGGCGCGCGGAAGATCCCCGAGGTCGCGTCGTAGAGGTGGTGGATGGGGTTGGCGGCGACCAGCAGGTAGGTGACGTAGTAGACGGCGATCGGCTGCGGGATCACCCCAGCGAAGACGGCCGGGATCTCCGCGCCGGTGATGTCGTAGGCCCCGCTGATCGGTGCGAGCGCGCGGACGCGCCACGGGCTGTTCGCATCCTGCTCGACGGCCTGCGCCGTGGCCAGGGCGGCGGAGGCGCCTTGTGAAAAGCCCGCTACCAGAGACGAATTGCTCACGGTATGGCGCCCGCTCGCCGCGAACGACCGGGTCGCCGTGAGCATGTCGACCGATGCGGTGGCCTCGGTCGGGATGTCGAAGTAGGGGTGGGTGCCGGGCTCGTAGCCGAGGCCGAGGTAGTCCGGGGAGACCCCGAGGTAGCCACCCGCGGCGGCTTGCGCCACCGGTCCCACGGATAGGGATTGGTCCCGACCGAAGGCGCATCGCCGCGGTAGGCCATGGTGCCGTGCTCGATGAGCACGGTATGCAGTGCGCCCGCCGCCGTATGCGGCACAGCCGCCAAACCGCTTGCGCGCGTAAGTCTTCCGGCGGAATCCACGGTGCGATAGACCAGCCGCCACAGGTCGACGCCGTCGGTGTGATCGGGCGCGGAGAACCCCGTGGGCTTGAGGAGTTCGCGCACCTGGGCGGGAGTGAGCGAGCGGATCGGCTGGGCCCACAGCAGGGTGCCGCGCCCACCTGCGGTGCGGTCCAAAGTGGCGGCATCGGGGACGGCGTCGTCGATGGCGGCAGCTCTGTTAATTGGAGCAGTGCTGCCGGTCGCAGCGGTGCTCTCGGTGGCAGCCGGGGATGGGCTGGCGGCATGTGCCGGGGCGGCCCCGACCCGGCGCCCAGGGCACCGGTGCCTAGCGCGGACGCGAGCAGTGAGGCGGCCAAAGTCCGTTGCCGCAGAACCGAATTTGGAGCTAGAGACGTGTTGTCGATGTGTCATACCAATGACGCTAATGACGGCGTCCGCACCAGGCGAAGGCGCGCATACCCGTGTGTGTGGTGGTCCTATCACCACTCCTGTTCGCCATGCCTGACCGGGCTCAGCGCCCGGCGCCGAGCACCATCCAGGCATCGGATCGCACCCGCACCCCTAGGAGCACCCCGCGAACAGCCATGAACCCGGTGAACGCGGCCCACAACCAGGCGACGCCGCTGCTGCCACCCGGAGCCCAAGCGCGAACCGCGAGTGCCATCGGCACATAGGCCGCCAGCACGGCGCACATCGAGATCGCCAGCCACCGGGCATCGCCGGCACCAATGAGCACCCCATCGATGACGAAGACATAGCCGGAGATGATCTGACCCGCGGCGACCACCAATAGTCCGACGGAAATCGCCTCTTGCACAGCGGTATCCGGCGTAAAGAGCGGCGGCAGCAGGCGATGACTGAGCGCCACCACGACGGTCAGCGCCGCCCCACTCCAAATGCCCCAGCGCACCATCAGCCGGGTCAGTTCCCGGGTCTCACCGGCATCACCCGCGCCCAGCGCGCGACCGGTCAACGCCTGCGCGGCGATGGCCACGGCGTCGAGCGCGAACGCCAGGAACGACCAGATCGTGGCGCTGACTTGGTATGCCGCGAGCGGGACCACCCCGAGCCCGGCGGCCACCCAGGTGGTCAGCACTAGGACCGCCCGCAGCGCCAGCGTCCGTACCAGCAGCGGTATCCCGTCCCGTGCCGCGGCGAGCACCCCACCGGGGTGCAGCCGCAGCGGCACGGATTCGGTGCGCGCGAACCGCAACAGCACCACGATCAGCAGCGCGGCCATGGCGCTCTGCGCGATGACCGTCCCGCTCGCCGATCCCGCTATCCCCCAATGAAATCCATAAACGAAGAGCACATTGAGCAGCGCATTGAGGGAGAACCCGCCGATCGAGGCGATCAGCGGCGTACGTGTGTCCTGCAGCCCGCGCAGCACCCCGGTGCACGCGAGCACGACGAGCATCGGCGGGATACCGAGGGCCGCGATCCGCAGATAGGAAACCGCTTGGGACAGAGCGGGACCCGAGCCGCCGAGCGCACGGCATACCGGCTCGGCGGCGAGGATCAGGGGGACGGCGAGCAGACCGCCCAGGATGAGCGCGAGCCACGCCCCGTCGACCCCCGCGGCGATGGCGCCGGCGCGGGAACCGGCGCCAAGGCGGCGCGCGACCACCGCGGTGGTGCCGTACGCGAGGAACACGCACAGGCCGACCGCGGTGAGCAGGATGGTGCTGGCCAGGCCCAGCCCGGCCAGCGAGGCGGTGCCGAGGTGACCGACGATCGCGGTGTCGGCCAACAGAAAAAGGGGTTCGGCGATCAGGGCGAGGAAGGCGGGCACAGCCAGCCGAAGCACCTGCCGCGAGCGGCTGCCCGCGTCGTCGCCGATCGCCTCGTTCTGGCCGCTGGTGTCCACGCCGGGCATCGTCTCACCGCGCCCGCGTACAACGCGGTGTGGGCCTGCCGCTCAGCCCAGGTGCTTGAGCGCCTCGCGCACGGTCAACCCCGAGAGGACCTCGCGGCGGTCGGCGACAAAGGCGCGCACCCAATCCGGATCGGTGCGCGCATACTGGCGCAGGGCCCAGCCGATTGCCTTGCGCACGAAGAACTCTCGCCCGTATGCCGTGCCCTCCACATTCGCGTCGATGGCATAGCTGAGTAGGTCGCGATCGGTATCCGCGCCGAAGGGCAGTTGGCACAGGATTGCCACGCGCCGCAGCCAGAGGTCATCCGCGTTCGCCCAGGCGCGCATGCGCGCGGTTTCGGAATCCTTGTGGTGCAACAGGATCGCGGCGATGTGGTGGGTTGCCAGGTCATCGACATGATCCCACCAGGCACCGGTCACCACGAGGTGCTCGTAGAGCGGCATCGCGTCCGGGTCCTGCCACCCCCGCGCGCTGCGATGCGCGGCGAGAATCGTTGCGGCATAGCGTTCTTCCCGGTATGCCGCCTCATCCCACAGGATTCGGACGGCGTGCTCCCAGTCCATCCGCTCGCGCGGCAGGATGCCGGGGCTGGCGAAGACTTCCCGCAACAGGCTGCGCAGCTGCGGGTTGGTGTATCCCCGATAGGGCAGCGCGGATCTCATATATGCCTTTTGCCCCGCCGCCCGCTCCGGGTCACCGCCGGCGCGGATCGCCGCTCGGACGGCGTCGACGGCGGGCGGAGTGGTCGGCACGGACTCACCCGATCACGGCCGCGCGGTCGGCGGCAAGGCGGGTGAGCGCCATACGATCGGAGCATGTGCCGCAATATCAGGCCGTTGAACAACTTCGCGCCTCCCGCGACCAGCGACGAGGTCCACGCGGCCGCGCTGCAGTATGTGCGCAAGGTCGCCGGCACCACGAAGCCGTCCTCGGCGAACCAGGAGGCCTTCGATCGCGCGGTGACGCTGGTGGCCGAGGCGACCGAGCAGCTGCTATCCGAACTCGTGACCACCGCGCCCCCGAAGAACCGGGAGGTCGAGGCCGCCAAGGCACGCGCCCGCGCCGCCCAGCGCTACGGCCAGCCGGCGTAAGGCTCACTCGCCCGACGTCCGGCGGGCGGCCACGTGGATCCGCGGGCTTCCGGACCGCGATCCGTCAGCTGCTGGCGCTTGCGGCAGCCACCGTGACGGCCGCCGAGGCCGAGATGACCCGGTTGATGGCCTTCACCACCTCCTGCGAGGCCCATTCGGACTCGATGATCTCCTTGGCCCGCCGGGTCGCCGCCTTGCGGTCGGTCTCCGGGGACAGGATCTTGGGCAGGGCCTTTGAGGCGTGCAGTAGCGCGATGAGCGCGGCGGTCCGCGGCTCCGGTATGGCGTCGGTGAGCAGCGCCGCATTCACCCGCGCGCGCAGTTCCCGTTCCGGGCCGGGATCGGCCTCGGGGTGCCGGGTCTGCGGGAAGATGCCGAGCACCCGGGTCTTCTCCTCGCGCATCACACCCCGAGCCACCAACCGGTCAAAGAGCGCTCGCTCCCAGTTCTTCAACTTCCGCGACCGATCCCAGCGGCTGAGGACGTCCGCCGGCTTCTTGCCGCCCTTGTCGGCCAGCTCGATCAGCACCGCGTCCAGGATCGGGTCCTCGGTGGTGCGCTCGGCCAGGATCTCCAGTCGGTCGCGCTCCCCGCGCGGCAGCTCGTGAGAGGTCATCCCGATGCGTTCGCGCAGCGTGAGTTCCGCGAAGAGCGCCCCGGCCACCGCCATCGGGCGCCGGTTGCTGTCCACGATGGACTTGCCGCTCTCCTGGTCGGTGGTGAGCAACAGATATTCCTCGGCGAGCAGCATCCCGCCAGCGTATACCGCCCCCACGTGACCTGCATCACCGCCGCCTTGATTGGGCGAACAGGCGCCGACACGCTGTGGACGACGACACGCCGGTGACTTTTTCTCCACAGGTGGGGATCGGCATACCTGCTGGTCAACGGGGTGCGCATTCGGTTACCGGTGAGTTTCCACAGGGGTTGCACACAGGTGTGCACAAGCGCTGAGCCTGTCGTCCACAAGGTGTCCACACGGCGTCGGGCCAACGGCCTTGGTATGGCGCGGAGGCTGCCCTACGGTGGCCGTCGCGGTGGCTCCACCGCACCCGATCCGGGGTTGTCAGTGGTCGCTGAGAGTCTGGATCACGACCAGTTCACTCCCTCATGGAAGGCGGCCCCGGTGTCGATCGCGGAGCTCAATGTCGGCGGCTACTCCCCATCCGCTGCTCCCGCGCTCGATCGTCTGCCGCCCCAGGATGTGTATGCCGAGCAGTCCGTCCTGGGTGGCATGTTGCTGTCCAAGGACGCGATCGCCGATGTCGTGGAGCGGGTGAAGTCGACCGACTTCTACCGGCCCAATCACGAGCTCATCCATGAGGCGATCGTCGACCTGTTCTCCCGCGGGGAGCCGGTCGATGCCATCACCGTCGCCGACGAACTGACCAAGCGCGGCACGCTGCAGCGGATCGGCGGCCCGGCATACCTGCACGACCTGATCCAGCAGGTGCCCACCGCCGCCAACGCCGGCTTCTATGCCGAGATCGTCGCCGAGCGCGCCGTGTTGCGCCGCCTGGTCGAGGCTGGCACCCGGATCGTCCAACTCGGGTATGGCGAGGGTGAGGGCGATGTCGACGAGATCGTCAACCGCGCCCAGGCCGAGGTGTATGCGGTGGGTGAGAAGCGCGGCAAAGAGGACTACGTCGCCCTGGCGCAGACGCTGGAGGAGACCCTCACCGAGATCGAGGTCGCGTCGGGGCGCTCGGATGAGTTCACCGGAGTGCCAACGGGTTTCAGCGAGTTGGACGAGTTGCTGCATGGGCTGCACAAGGGGCAGATGATCGTCGTCGCGGCCCGGCCCGCGGTGGGTAAGTCGACCTTCGGGATCGACATCGCCCGCTCGGCCGCGATCAAGCACAAGATGCCCACGGCCGTGTTCTCCCTGGAAATGAGTCGCACCGAGATCTCCATGCGTGTGCTCGCCGCCGAGGGGTCGATCTCGCTGCAGGATCTGCGCAAGGGCACCCTCGGCGACCCGGGCTGGCAGCGGATCGCCGGTGTGGTGGGCCGGATCTCGGACTCCCCGCTGTTCATCGACGACTCGCCCAATATGTCGCTGATGGAGATTCGCGCGAAGTGCCGCCGCTTGAAGCAGCAGCACAACCTACAGCTGGTGGTGATCGACTATCTGCAGCTGATGAGCTCGGGCAAGAAGGTCGAGTCGCGCCAGCAGGAGGTCTCGGAGTTCTCCCGGGCCTTGAAGCTGCTGGCCAAGGAACTCGAGGTCCCGGTGATCGCCATCTCCCAGCTGAACCGTGGCCCCGAGCAGCGCACCGACAAACGCCCCCAGATGTCCGACCTGCGCGAGTCCGGCTCCATCGAGCAGGACGCCGACGTGGTGATCTTGCTGCACAAGGACAAGGAGAAGGAAGGGGAGGCCGACGTGCTGGTCGTCAAGCACCGTAACGGCCCCACCCGCGACCTGGTCCTGGCCTTCCAGGGCCACTACTCCCGCTTCAACGAAATGGCCCGAACCAGTGGCGGTTTCTTGTAGAGATGGGTCCTACTTTTCACAAACCGCCACCTATGTTTCATAGGAGGGTTTACGGCGTGTCTTCTTGTCAGATCGTGATTTCTGCGCTAGGCGGCGCGAGAGGGGAAGGTCTACGCTCAACGCACTAGACAAACGTCGAGGGCGCCCCGTTCCAGCGGAGCGCCCTCGTAAGACAAGTACCTGATCCGGGTGAGGAGACAGGAGGTGTCGTCATGCCCAGTGTAGGGCTACGGCCCGTCGGTGCCCAAGTGGGTGAAGCGACGTGGTCGTTTTGGTGTGCTGGGGGTTCGCGATCCGAGTGGTCATGGGTGGCGGGGCCGCCCGATCCACGCAGCTTGCAGCCGGTGCGGGAGACAAAGTCTGGCCGACTGTCGAGAAACATCCCGGTGCAGGCGATGTCGACGACGACGGGTGGGTGGCTGTTCCTCGAGTCTGGTCTTGAGCACGAGCTCGCGACATGGTTGGACCATCAACGTGATGTGACGTGGCTGGTCGGTCAACCCGTGTTGTTGCGCTGGGAGGACGGAACGAAGCACTTCCCCGACGTGTTGAGCGCGCACCGGGACGGTTCGGTGACCATCTGGGATGTCCGCGGGTGACGTCCCCTCGGGTGGTGTAAGTCGCCGGGAGTGTCCTCGTTGAAGTTGGGGAGGCCATCGCGTGAGTCTTTGCGTGTACCCGCCAAGGAACACGTGAAAGGAA